>JBPCXM010000433.1:0-11178 GCA_051008535.1 Pseudomonadales bacterium
CAAGCTCCTCTAAAGCGCGATCCAGCGCCGCGACGATTTGATCAATATCATGCTTCGAACAGATAAATGCCGGGCTTAACGCGATGGTGTTATTGTATTCCCGAAAGCTGCGATTGGTACGACCGATCATTACACCTTGCTGTGTACAATTGGCGGCGATGGCAATCACCAGGCTCTCATCAACGGGTTCTTTCGTGATGCGGTCTTTCACCAACTCTAATCCGGCCAGCAAACCCTTACCGCGCACGTCGCCAATTACAGTGTGTTTGCTCTTCAGTTCGTGCAGGCGTTCGAGCAAATAATCGCCTTGTTGGATCACATTTTCCAACAGCTTTTCTTCTTCGATAATGCGCATGTTTTCCAGCGCGGCCGCCGGACCCGAGGCGCAGCCACCGAAGGTGGAGATGTCGCGGAAATATGACATTCTGTCGGAGGGGTCTTCTTTAAAGGCCTGAAATACTTCTTCTGTAGTGACGGTACAGGAAATTGCTGCGTAACCCGACGCTAGACCCTTGGCCAGAGTAACAATATCCGGTTTGATATCGAAGTGCTGGTAGCCGAACCATGTACCAGTACGCCCCAAACCACAGACGACCTCGTCAATATGTAATAGAATGTCGTACTTCCTGCAGATCTCCTGGATTGTTTCCCAGTACCCCTCCGGTGGCGTGATAATGCCGCCGCCAGCCGTGATGGGTTCCAGTATCACCGCGCCAACGGTGTCGGGTCCTTCTTGCAGTATGACTTTCTCCATTTCCAGCGCTGCTTTAACGCCGTAGTTGCTATTGTCATCGAACTGGGCGCGATATTCGCAGCAATGCGGAAATTCAACGAAGCCTGGTGTGAATGGCCCGTATTGATCCTTGCGTTCCAATTGCCCGCAGCTACTCAGGGCCGTGATAGTGGTGCCGTGGTAGTCGCGCTCGCGGTAAAGAATTTTGTATTTCTTGCCATCGTATTTGTTGTGTGCAATTTGGCGTGTGATTTTGTAAGCTTTTTCGTTAGCCTCCGAACCCGAATTAGAGAAATACACGCGGCTCAAGCCGGGCATTTTTTCTACCAGCCTGGCGGCGAATTCAGCGGCTGGCAGGTTGCCGGCAGTCTGTGCGAAGTACGACATTTTAAGTAACTGGTCATGTACCGCCTTGGCTATACGTTCATTACCGTAGCCCACGTTGACGGTCCAAACGCCGCCGGACGTGCCGTCTAGGTACTCTTTACCCCTGACGTCTTTGACCCACATGCCTTTGCCTTCGACGATCATCATCGGGTCGTTTTGTTCCAGCGGCTTATGCTGCGTCAGATGATGCCAGACGTGGTTTTTGTCATTTTCAATGATTCCCTGTACGTTCAGGCCATTATTGATATTCGTTACCTTCAGGTTTTCATTTAGATTCATCGCAAATGCTCACAATAATGCCGCGCAGGGGAATACTTACCGCCAGCCCAGGTTAATATCGCCTGATCTTACGCGTGCCAGCGATTAGCGAGATAGGACCAGTTATTAACCACGTATCGGACCAATTTAGGCACTTTTTAATGGCGTGCACATCTATATCCACAATGGCGTCGCACAAAGGTCGCCATAATTAGTCTAATGCCTATAAAATCGGACTCATGCGCGAACAGTTAACTTAGCGATAATGAGCATATATCAACTATTCCATCTGCGGCCGGAAAGTGAATATAGCTTGCAGAAGCAAATTCGAGCGCAGATTGTGACTGCGATCAGAAGTGGGCATATACCTGTTGATAAACCCTTACCGTCTAGTCGCGGACTGGCCAAGCAGCTGAATGTTGCCCGCAACACGGTTATTTTGGCCTACGAACATTTATTGGAAGATGGCTACCTGATATCCCGGCAGCGAAGCGGCTATTTTGTTAATCCCGACATACTTGACGGCAGTGTTAGCGGCGATGTGATACCGAAGAATACCGACTCGGTCAACGGTCCCGACTGGGAACAGCGCTTCAAGAGCCGACCGTCGATTCAGCAAAATATACGCAAACCGCGAGATTGGCAGGACTACCAATACCCGTTCGCTTACGGGCAGTTGGATGCCACTCTTTTTCCGACGAACAATTGGCGTGAGTGTTGCCGTGATGCCGTGAGCGTGGGCGCTATCAGGGATTGGGCAACCGACCATTTCGATAATGACGATCCAATGCTGATCGAACAAATACATACTCGCCTGCTGCCTCGCCGCGGCATCTGGGCAGACCCTGAGCAGATATTGCTGACCGTTGGGGCGCAGCACGCCTTGTACATGGTTGTGAGGTTGTTGCTGGATGGCACCAGCAAGCTGGGCCTGGAAAACCCCGGTTATGTGGATATTCGTAATATTGCGACACTTAACCCTGCTAAAATTAAGCCGCTGCGGGTCGATGCTAACGGCCTCATGATTGATGACAATATTAATGATTGCGATTGTGTTTTTGTGACGCCAAGCCATCAGTCGCCAACAACGGTGACTATGCCGATAGAACGCCGCTATGAATTGCTAAAACGCGCCGCCGATTCAGACATCATCCTTATTGAAGACGACTACGAGAGTGAAATTAATTACGCTACTAGTCCGTCGCCGGCACTCAAGAGTCTGGACCAAAACGATAGGGTGCTCTATATCGGTAGTCTGTCGAAGACACTGGCGCCGGGTTTGCGCATGGGGTATGTGGTGGGCCCGGTAGCCATCATCAACGAACTTCGCGCGCTACGCCGGCTTATGTTACGCCATCCAGCGGCCAACAATCAGCGCTCTGTGGCCTTGTTTTTAGCACGCGGATATCACGACACCTTAACCCGCAACCTCGTCCATGCTTATCAACAGCGCTCGGCAACAATGAAACAAGCGTTAGATCGCTACCTGCCGGAGTTACCTCAACGTCCGGGGTTTGGCGGCTCTTCCTGCTGGATAAAAGGGCCCGAGGATATGAATGCATGTGAATTACAGCGACGCGCGGCGGAAGAGGGTATTTTGATCGAGCCCGGAGACATTCATTT
Source organism: Pseudomonadales bacterium (assembly GCA_051008535.1). Classification (GTDB taxonomy): domain Bacteria; phylum Pseudomonadota; class Gammaproteobacteria; order Pseudomonadales; family JAUIET01; genus JBBKXJ01. The sequence continues at coordinate 3,002 of JBPCXM010000433.1, forward strand.
TCTGGCGGACAAGCCGCCGCTGAATTATTTTCGCCTGGGTTTTTCATCCATTGCAAATGACCGGATTGAGCCAGGTATCGAACAACTAGCGCGGCTTGTTAATGAGCTTGCGGGCTGATCTGTTGCAGGGTTGAAAGAAGAATTACTGGAGCAATGCAATTCACTAAATTGGTCCTATTCTAATGGTGGCCGGCGCACTATTCTGCACGCTCCCGGCGTTGCGCCCGTTAATTTATTGGTGTAGATATGTGCACCACACGCGTTAAGGACTTTATATGGCTCGCATGACCCCTAGTGAAGCATTTGTTGAAACCATGGTTGCCAATGGCGTTACCGACGTATTTGGCATTATGGGCTCCGCCTTTATGGATGCGATGGATATATTTCCACCCGCCGGCATTCGTTTTATATCTGTTGTACACGAGCAGGGTGCTGCCCATATGGCCGATGGTTACTCGCGCGTCAGCGGTAACCATGGCGTGGTGATTGGGCAGAATGGTCCTGGCATCAGTAACTGCGTCACAGGCATTGCCGCGGCTTATTGGGCGCATAGCCCGGTTGTGATGATTACGCCGGAAGCAGGAACCATGAATATTGGCCTGGGTGGTTTTCAGGAAACTAACCAGTTACCTATGTTTCAGGAGATTGTTAAGTATCAGGGGCATGTAACCAATCCAAGTCGCATGGCTGAATTTACCGGGCGTTGCTTCGACCGGGCGATGGCGGAAATCGGCCCTACCCAACTTAATATCCCGCGTGATTATTTCTACGGCGATATTGACGTCGAAATTCCCCAGCCACAGCGCCTAGACAGGGGACCAGGTGGCGATCAACGACTGGACGAGGCAGCCGCCTTGCTCGCCGAAGCGCACAACCCGGTGATCGTTTCCGGCGGTGGCGTGATCATGGCTGACGCTGTTGACGAGTGCAAGGCACTGGCTGAGCGATTAGGCGCGCCGGTCGTCAACAGCTACCAGCACAACGACTCCTTCCCCGCCAGCCATCCACTATGGTGTGGCTCGCTGGGTTACCAGGGTTCGAAAGCGGGCATGATCTTGATTTCCAAAGCCGACGTGGTGCTGGTTATTGGCTCACGACTTGGGCCTTTTGGCACCTTGCCGCAACACGGCATGGACTATTGGCCTGAGAACGCGAAAATTATTCAAATTGACGCCGACCACAAAATGCTGGGTTTGGTGAAGAAAATATCGGTAGGCATTTGCGGCGATGCGAAAGCCGCTTCATTAGCGCTGAGCGCGCGACTCGCCGATAAAAACTTGGTTTGCGATAGCTCTCGTGACCAGCGCGCCGCTGAAATCGCTGAACAGAAAGCCAGCTGGGAAAAAGAACTAGATGCCTGGACTCACGAGCGCGACGACTACAGTCTCGACATGATTGCCGAACAGGCTAGCGAAGAGGGTAATTTCCTGCATCCCCGCCAGGTGTTACGCGAGCTGGAAAAAACCATGCCCAACGATGTGATGGTATCCACCGACATTGGCAATATAAACTCTATCGCACACAGCTATTTGCGTTTCGAGCGGCCGCGCAGTTTCTTCGCCCCTATGAGTTTCGGTAACTGTGGTTACGCGTTACCGACAATCATAGGTGCTAAAACTGCAGCACCTGATCGCCCTGCGATTGCCTATGCCGGTGACGGCGCCTGGGCAATGAGCATGTCGGAAATGATTACCGCGGTGCGTGAGAATATTCCCGTCACGGCCGTTGTCTTCAATAACCGGCAATGGGGGGCAGAGCAAAAAAATCAGGTGGATTTCTATAACCGCCGCTTTGTTGCCGGCAAGCTGGAAAATCCGAGCTTCGCGGGCATCAGCGAATCCATGGGCGGTGAGGGCATTGTGGTGGATCAACTGGAAGATGTGGGTCCTGCCCTGGCAACAGCAGTAGATATGCAAATGAACGGTGGCAAAAGTACTGTGGTAGAAATCATGTGTACTCGCGAGCTTGGCGATCCCTTCCGTCGTGATGCCTTGTCGAAACCGGTGCGTCATCTCGATAAATACAAAGACTACGTATAGGCACAGTTGCCAGCGCGAAATTCCTTGACGCGCAGCAATCAATAAAAACGGATGTGTCGCGAAATCTGCGGCCATCCGTTATCATAGTTGTTTTGGCCATGCGATAGCTTTCCAGTTGTCCGCAGGCTAGCAACTTTTGGTAGAGCATCATTGAAAGCGCTTATTGCGATAGTCACTGGCCTCATTCTCTTGGTCGGTTGTGGTGCAGACGGCACAAAAAATGGTGCGCTGCTGGCGACGGTCGGCGATCCTCCCCCCACGTTGGCAGCGCAATCTTCGCCGTTGCGGATTTTGGTCATCGGTGGCACTAGCGGCACCGGGCTCGAAGTGGTTAAGGTCGCGCTGGCCCGCGGACATAACGTTACGGCGATGTCGCGGCGTCCCGAACGCATGACGTTAACCCACGAAAAACTCGACGCCCTTAAGGGTGACATACTCGATGTGGCTGCGGTTAAAGCCGCCGTCAGAAACAAGGACGTCGTGGTAAACGCCATCGGTATAGGGCCAACGCGCGATCCGGTGACAGTCTTTTCAAAAGGGATAAAACATCTGCTTAAGGTCATGACGAAACTGGATGTTAAGCGCCTTGTTGCCATCACCGGCATAGGTGCCGGCGATAGCCGCGGCCACGGTGGTTTCTTTTACGACCGCATTCTTCAGCCGTTAGCGTTAAAAACCATCTATGAAGACAAGGATCGTGCAGAAAAACTCATTGCCGACAGCACGGTTGACTGGACCATCGTGCGCCCCGGCGCCTTGACAGACAAGCCTGCAGAAACCCGCTATCGCGTCATTGAGGATTTAACCGGCGTTACTGCCGGCAGCATTGCCCGTGCCGATGTGGCGCACTTTATAGTTGCCGCGTTGGAGTCTGGAAGTTATAAAGGTGCGACAGTTTTGCTGAGCAACTAGCGGTTATGGTATTTAAGAATTCGCCTTCCTCTTATGCTTGGCCCGCGCAGTTACTGCACTGGAGCGTGGCTGCGCTGATAGTGACGCAGTTTATTCTCGGCAAACTCGCTGAGCGTGCCGAAGACAATGAGGCCAAAATGGCACAGCTCGTGCTATTGGCCAATCACAAGTCGGTAGGCATCACCATTCTGATGCTGGCGCTGCTGAGGGTCGGTTGGCGCTTGCTATCGCCGCCACCCGCGCTACCATCAACCATGCCCGATTGGCAAATATTGGCATCAAAAGTCAGCCACTGCCTGTTGTACTTGCTTATCTTTACGCTGCCTGTCACTGGTTGGCTAATGTCTTCCGCTTCGGCTTACACGGTTAGCTGGTTTAATCTATTTGAGCTTCCAGATCTGGTTTCACCGAGTAAGGAGCTTAAACAAACCTTGCAGGATGTCCACCACTTATTAGCCGAGGCGCTGTTCGTGGTTGCAGCGTTGCATATCGCAGCCGCCCTGAAACACCATTATTTTGATAAAGATGATATTCTGAAGCGCATGATATCTCCTGCTAGTCTCGGTGTCTTCGCATTCTTGCTAACAGCTACCCTATGGTCTTTCGCGATGATTGATACGAACAATAGCGCTGATAGCAATACATCGTCCGAGCCCAAAAGCGTACCGATTGTGCAGCAGGATTCATTGCAAACAACAGCAATCGACAGCAACAAAAATCGCGAAGAAGATAGCAACACATCGTCCGCGCCCAAAAGCGTACCGCTGGTGCAGCAGGAGTCATTGCCAATAGCAGCGATCGACGGTAACAAAAATCGCGAAGAAGATAGCAACACATCGTCAGCGCCCAAAAACGTACCGGTGGTGCAGCAGGAGTCATTGCAAACTGCAGCAATTGACAGTAACAAAAATCATGAAGAAAGCACGCGGGCGGCATGGGATATTGATTACGCGGCCAGTTCGATTGAATTTACAGCCGAACAAGCCGGCGCAAAGTTTACCGGCGTTTGGCCGTCATGGCGTGCCGACATGTTTTTTGACAGCAGTTCGCTGGCGCAAAGCAAGTTTGATGTGCAGGTTGATGTAACTAAAGTCGACTCTCGCGATGAAGAGCGCGACACAACGTTGATGGAACCCGAGTGGTTCGATGCCCAGAAATTTCCCGAGGCGCGGTTCGTTACGCGCGAGTTTAAGGAGAATTCGGATGGATCATTCACGGCGGTGGCAATGCTTGAAATAAAAGACTTCGGCGCGCCCGTGGAACTTGGCTTTAGCATTGAAGACTCGGCTGGAAAAGTAACACTGAAAGGTAATGCGCGCCTCGATAGACTAGCATTAAAAGTTGGTACTGGCGAATGGACCGACCTCGAATGGGTCAGTCAGTATGTTGATGTAAAAGTGCACGTTGAAGCGCACTTGGCAGAATAAGGAATGGTAGTTCACGCCTAGCGATTTTCCAGACGGTTGAAATTGGGCAAACCGCTGTTGTAGGGGTGGCTGGCATTGTAACTCGGGTTAACCCCATCGCTGCTCGCGGTATCGATATGACGAAACGTCGATGTTGCTGCATCTCCATCCCAAACGATGACATGCTTGACATTCCAGATGCGTGGTCGACCAGATATCCTTGCAATTGGTAAACAAGGCTGTGCGTTAGCTATTAACGCTTAACGCTGCCTCGATCGTTTACGAATCAGCTTGATCTCATCTTTCGGGATATTCAGTGATTCAAGGAAATCCTGGTGGGCTTCCGGCATTCGGCCCTCAAATTCGACATGCCATTCATGCATTTCGCTTTCGGACATTCCGATCGATGCAAGTAAACCCACCCATTGCTCTTTGTTGATTGCACGGGTTGATTTCGCAATAGTATCACTTCCCAGCATATCGATAATTGTTTGTTGCTGCGTCCTCAATTGGGCAATGTCCTTGTTGAGTCGGTCAAGTTGCGATTCCAACACACGCGTTCTGCGGTTATCACATTCTCCACTCAAAAGCTCCTGAATCTCTGCCAGTGAGAGACCGGTATTTCTGTAGGTAATGATTTTCCTCAGGCGCCGATGATCTGCATCACTGTAACCTCGATAGTTCGCTGCACTTCGTACTGACGGCCTTAGCAACCCCCTTCGATCGTAATAAAGCAAGGTACTGCGGGATAAGCCAAATTCTTTTGCTAGCTGGCCGATGGTATAGTTCATTAATCAGAGTTTAACAAAAATCCTTTACATCAGGTGCAACGAAGCCTCGCTTTGCCGTTGTTGAGTTGAGGTGATTTTCGCTGTAATGGCTGTGTACCACATCACTGATGTTCTCAACCAGGTCCTGGTTGGTTAAGAGGTATGTATCAAAATTTTTGGTCCGATTCCGTTGCAGCCGACTGAACATGATTCTGACTATCGCCTCGGTTAACGTATGGTGGAACTTGTCTGTTGCGCCCATGCTGGCCGCGTAAGCACGAATTCCGTTCGTAGTTTTCTCGATGGCTACTTGCAAGCCGTATCGGTTGAGATACAGCCAGGCTAATCGTAAGTGCCCGCGATGCGTAAATTCTTCAGCGGGAAGAGTCATCTCTTCGAATTGGTGCAGGAATACATTATCGGACAGGCTCATACAGTTGCTCCTCTTTTGATGTGGCAGCGTAAGAAGGTAAAAACTGTAAAGTGTGAAGCTATAGTCAGGTCAACACTTGGGTGTCATTTTAGGGGTAAGTGCTCCGGTTTGAAAAAGAATAGAGGAGGATGGCGACATTTTGAGCGAGTTTAGGTCCTGACTGGGCCACAGTCGGAGCAGTAAGCGAAATACATCAGCGCTTTAAAATGAATAGCAGCAGAACCGCATTACTTGTTGATCTCTGCAAAAAAGGGTTTTATTCTTCCCATGCTCCTGCGATGTCCTTCTAACTCTAAGAGAGGATTATGTCGATGGAAACCCGCAAACCAATTTTCAAAATGGTTAACCTTCGCGGCGTGGATTCTAATGTCGTCGCGCCTCCTGATAGCCCTGACGATGGCGATGATGGCCCCGTCATTGAGCTGCTAAGCAGTTCTTCGGATCCTCGTTCCGCGCTAAATAAACGCACGATTACCAAGCTTCACAATACGCTGGCAGAAGAATCCTCAGAGAATCTTGCGGCTCTCACCAACGCAGTGGAGAAACTTATTATGCAAGAGGGCGTCGTCCATACCGACGCCTTGGCGAATAAAGCAGTTGAGTTCAATGGTAAATCTCGAGAATTACACGAAATCGCAAGCGAGCCTGTTTTTCAATCTGAATTTCGCAATCAGTATAACCGCTGGATTCTGAATCGCCTCACCCGTTCTAATGCCGCCAACGCGATGATGGAGGAGCGAATAATTCGGGTGGCGCATCTAATACAGCGCTTGGGAAAGACCACGGAAATAGGCACAAGCCCCCGCGATGCGAGAAAATTACTCGCGGCACACGTGGTTTTGCCAAAAGATCTGATAAAAAAATTGCGCGGTGCGGACGCGTCATCAACGAAACGTGATCGCAAAGCAAGAGCATCCAACCCTGGCTCGGACGAAAGCCGTTACCAAAAAATCACATCTGATATCTTGACGCTGGAAAAAATTGATGCTGTTTTGCTTGAAAAATGGTCGATTGCGGAACAAAACGAAACCGACAAAATACCAAGAACCTCAAGCGCAGGCAGGGGCCAAATTGGATTTGTGCAAAGGATGAAGCGCTGGTTGTACGGGTCAACTCCTCTCGCGGAAACGGTGGTACCGGTAACAGAACCACTTGCGGATGATGAATTTTTTGAGAATTTGAAATCCGGATTGTCGGATGACGCGAATGCCTACATTGATTATCTTTTCATGAATAAAAGCCTGACCATCAATCAAGCACTGCAGCGAGTTGAAGATACTCAGCGGGATTTGATTGCCGAAGGTGCGATATTGCATGAAGCGATTGCACTACCAAATGACAATGCCCCCATGCCACCGTCCAACGACCAGCCGGCTCCCGAAAAACTTGAGTACGCGGTAAAAGCGTTAGGTTGGGGCGACCTGATAGTGGCGACAGAACGTCTCATCGACTATCGCGCCCATGAGATCGCACATATTGAAAATGTGCTGCCCGCTGAAGAAAAAGTCCGCGATCATAGTCGTCGGCGCACCGTTGAAGAATCTCTGGAGACAGAATCGATAGAAGAAAATGAGTCGGAACGGGAACTGGAAACCACAGACCGTTATGAGCTGCAATCGGAATCGTCCAAGGCCATTGAAACTGATTTTAGCATCTCAGGTGGCGTCAATACGTCGGGCCGTTACGGTCTTACCAAAGTCGAAACATCGCTGGATGTTGATTTTAGCCGCTCGCAAGCAGAAAGCCGGAGCACTAGCACCAATGTGGCTAAAGAAGTGGTCGATAAAGCGATTGAACGCACGCTAAAGAAAACCCGGGAGCTGCGTCGCCGTTCGGTAGTGACCGAAGTCATAGAAGCCAATAAGCACACGTTGAGCAACCTGCAAAAAGAAGACGCTGACCCGGTAACTGCGATTAGCGGTATTTACCGCTGGGTCGAAAAAATTCACGAAGTGCAACTCAGGCATTACGGCAAACGACTTATGCTTGAGTTTCATATCCCGGAGCCGGCCATTACATTGACTAGTACCGCGCCGCCTGTCGTTGTCGACGCGGAAAAACCATCGCCATTTACGCTAGCCATCAACGCGCTTAGCGAAACTAACTATAAGACTTATGCTAAACGCTACCGGGCCACCGATCTCGAAGAACCTCCGGAGCGTGTTATCGAAGTGGGCTACGCCTGGCAATCGACACCGGATGAGGGCACGGATGAAGATCAGGCGGAAGACACAATTGCGGAGAAAGTGACCATTCCCGCAGGTTATCAGGCGTACCGGGTAGGGGTTGCGGTTTATGCTCACCCGGCTAAAGAGAAACATTTTCAGATTCGCATGGCAGTTGGTGGCCGCGGCCTGGTTTGGGAACCGCAAGGCTCGGCCGACGGTCGCGACACGTACTTTAGATCCCTCTATCTTACTTCGCCGCAAAAACTGGCCAGACGGGTTGCCAATATCAATGCTCGCCCACGGGCATTTTGACAAAACATTGACCATCAATATGCGGATTTTTTGCAAAAGAAGCGGGCGAGCTTATACACAGTGGAGAATTCGCACCCACGAGAAGCTCGCCGCTGCCTATCAGGCCAGGCTGGTCGAATACCAGGATGCTGTGGCGC
>JBPCXM010000434.1:0-7525 GCA_051008535.1 Pseudomonadales bacterium
TCTTCGTCGTCAACGTTGGTAATGGCAAAGCTCGCGTCCAATTTGCGCATTTCGGAGCCGCCGGGCGTACCGGTTACGACGACTTCCTCTAGCATCATCCGGCCCTGCTCCGGCGCCTCCTGTGCCAGAACGACCGTCGATAGACAGATGGTCATGCTTTGAACGGCAAGTGTCAGTTTTGACATTTTCATTTTATTTCTCCCGCTAGCGTGTGAAGTTGCGTTGTATGAACAAATGAAAATACGAATGAAATGCATTTCAACACACTATGAAATGCATTTCAAATATTTTTTGAAATGCATTTCATAAAGAGGTTATACTATTTGGTTATTAACAGCGGGAAACGGATATGCCTTCTACACGGGCTAAAACAATGGCCGATATTGCACGCTTGGCGAACGTGTCTAAGCCCACCGTTTCACGCGCCCTAAGCGGCAGTCCGTTGGTCAGCCCAGACACCAACAAGCATGTGCTCGCGGTCGCGCGCGAGCACGGTTATGCGGTAAATCGCAACGCGCAAAAACTTCGCCACAAGAGAACAAACACCATCGGCGTTTCCATCGATTTTTTATCGCACAAGAAAAACCATATTTCCGATCCGTTTATCTTTGAATTACTTGCCGGAGTGTCTGAGGCTCTGGGAAACCGCAATCAGGACTTGCTTCTTTGCGCACCTAATCACAACGACACCGACGCATTTCAACAAATTACTGCGTCAGGAGGTGCCGACGGTTTCATCATTCTGGGACAGGGTCACCGCGAGCAGATGCTTAACGAATTCGCCCTCAGCGGTACGCCATTTGTGGTTTGGGGCGCCGGCGCCGACCCAACACCTTACTGCGTTGTCGGTAGCGATAACTTCCTGGGAGGGCAACTATCGGGTCGCTATTTTCTTGAAAAAAAACGCCGTAGATTCTTATTCGTTGGCGATACATCCTTTAGGGAAATGTATTGGCGCCAACAGGGTTTGCTGGAAGCCGCTAACGAAAGTCCGCATGCAGCACAGGTCGACAATGTGGTTCCGAACAACTTTTCCTATGAGGCGGCGTTCGACGTGGTGAATAACTATCTCAAAACCGTTGCCGTCCCGCCAGATGCAATTTTTGCCGACAGTGATACGGCAGCAATGGCCGTTATCAGTGTTTTGCACGACTTGGGTCTAAAAGTTCCCAAAGATGTGGCGGTGGTCGGTTATAACGATATTCCTCCAGCGCGCCATTTTTATCCTCCAATTACGACTATTCGCCAGGATACATATGAAGCAGGCGAAATGTTGGTGGACAATCTGATGCTTATGCTTGACGATCGCCCACCGCATTCCACCACGATAAAAACGGAACTGGTCGTTCGCGATACCTAAGGACTCACTTCTCGGGCGTCATCTCCAGAAAGTCCATTCTCTCTTATAAGCCATTTGTACTAGCACTTTTGTGGAATTGTCGCCTGCTTCCTTTAAGCATAACATCGAGACGCGAAATTCATGGATGCGTGCGCGCCTAAGCTATATCGCAACCGGGCAACGGACTATGTGCGATATTTTTATCAGCTACAGCCACCAAGATAAAGAGCTGCTGGATGAGCTGCGAAATTTCTTAAAGCCACTTGAGAAACGCCTGAGTTTTTGGAGTGACCAGGATATTTCGGCGGGCGCCGATTGGGATAGCAAAATACAACAGGAAATAAAAAACGCGCGCATCGCGTTATTGCTGGTCTCACCCGATTTTCTTGCTTCGGACTATATCGTCAGCAAAGAATTGAGTCATTTGGTGCAGGCGGCAGAAAACGGGCGCGTAAAATTAGCAGTACTTTACTTAAAAACCTCGTTGGTGTCTGAACTGGAGATAGACATATCGCATGGTGAAAAAACGCGGAAAGTGCTGCTCACGAAATACCAGGGTCTCAACAGCCCACAAGACCCAGTCGCTTCGATTGACGAAAGGGACGCAGACAAGCGCAATCAGCTGTATCTGCGCATATCGCAAAAACTGGCTGTGCTGGCAAATTCCATAGCGAGCCCCCTCGCGCGCTTCAGCAACAGCAACGAAGTCGTCGATGAGGTGAGAGAAAAGCTGAGAAAGGTCGTACCAAATCATCTATGCATTGGTCATACACTGTTCCGTGGCAACAGCTCATTGGTCTACTATGCCACCGATAAAAATTTGGACAGGCCGGTTGCGGTTAAAGTGATGGACCCCAGCAAGTTAAGCGCCGAGAGTTTCGAACAGCGGTTGCAAGACGTACGCCTGGCCGCCGACTTTAAAAGCCGCAGCATTATGTCGGTTTATTCCACGGTGCAGCGCGATCGTCTTTTGTATACTGTGATGGAATACATTGACGGCATTACCCTCGCCGACCTTAACCGCAAGGTCGGTATACAGCCGTTCAGCAAATCTTTACCTCTTATTGAGCGCATAGGTGACGCCCTCGAGTACATTCATCTTAAAGGCTATGTTCATGGTCACCTCTACCCCTCAAACGTTATGCTTGACCATGAGGGTTGGCCAACGATTTCCCCTTTTAAGATTTTATATGACCCCGATGACATGAAAAGCAACGGCTTGATTTCGCTGGAAACCATCAAATACCAGAGTCCCGAGCAATACGAACACGTCGGTCAAGTTACCGCGGCTACCGATCAATACAGTCTGGGTCTCATTGCATGGGAACTGATTGCGGGTGAGCCGATGATTCGTGCAGAGCGGATTCAGGATGTTATCGCCGCAAAAAATCAAACGCTTGAAATACCACCTTCGCTCGTCACCAAGCGCGCCAACTGTCCGCAACCGCTGGCTGCAGCGATTGAAAAGATGCTGCAGAATAATCCGCAGGATCGTTGGCCAACACTGGGCGATGCCCTTGCAGCTATTTGCGTAGCCGCAGAGGGTGTGAGAGAAAGTATTCAATCTGAATCGCTGCGATGCAAACACGCGCTGGTCATCGCGAGTTATGAGCGCTTGCGTTCAAAAAGAGAATTCTTCCAAGCCTTCTATGCACGTTTTCTGTTGAAGTTGGATGATGACATCAAGGCAAAATTTCCCATGCATATGGACAAACAATATCGTATGTTACGCGAAGCCATCGACCTTCTACTTTGGTTTCCCGCCGAAACAACGAGGGGAGTTACATCACTGACAAAGTTGTCTATCGCGCACGCAAATATTTTGAAACTCGATCATAACGATTACGATCAATTTCAAAAGTGTCTGCTCCTCGCAGTAGAAGAACATGACCCTGACTGCGATAAAGATCTTGAAAAAGCGTGGCAGGCGACGCTCGCACCAGGCGTCGATTATATGAAAAGCTTTGTCACGGAAAGCTAGTCGAACTATTCATTCAACAAAAAATTGAGCTCAACGGATGTTCCCGCCGGATCAGTCACAAAAATTTGCGTCTGACCAACGGCGGTTATCTCCAATTGACCGTACTCTAGCCCCATGCTTTCAAGTTTTTCAATGGTTTCCTGCAATCCATCGCAGCGCAGAGCAATATGATCAAAATACCCTGCCTTGTTGTTTTCGCGATTGTCGTCCTCAACCAAGTGAACAATGGGATGGTTCCCGGCGTATAGCCAATAGCCGTTAATGCCAAAGTCGGGCCGATCGCCGGGCTTGAGGCTTAAAAGCTCATCATAGAATGTAACAACTTTGTCCAGTATTTTCGCAGGCGCCGTAATACTGTAGTGGTGGATGTGTTGTACAGACATGCAATAGCCCTCAATCTCGATACGCTAGTTTAGTGGCGTTCACCACAGCGCAGTCAATACAAAGTCAACATAACATTTCAAATCGAAATATTCTCGGTCAAGAAAATTAGCTGCTTCCGCCTTGACCCGTCGCGAGCAATCATCGATGCTTGACAACACGTGATTGTGCCGCGCCGTGCTAGCAGTGCGTCGATGTCGCAGCAATATAAGGATGAGCAATATGCAACCAAAATTACCCATTGCGGGGGCCGTTCTGCTATGCCTTGGTCTGGTCGCGTGTGGCGGCAACGAGCACGACGCCGCGGCAATGCAAGACAACGCCTTTGCGTCAACCTATAAGCCCCTACCGTCAAAGAGCACCCTGATTAGCAACGCAACGATTTTGATGGGGAATGGCGAAAAATTAGACAAGGGCTCGTTGCTAATCAAAGACGGCAAGATTGCCGCGCTGGGTAAACGGATTGGCGCAACCAGGGCAACGGTCAAGATTGATGCCGAAGGCAAGTGGGTCACGCCCGGCTTAATCGATGTGCATTCACACCAGGGCGTATACCCCGCTCCTGACGTTGCGGCGCATGAGGACGGCAACGAAATGACCGACCCGAATACTGCGCAGGTGTGGGCTGAGCATTCGGTGTGGCCGCAAGACCCCGGATTTATTACCGCGCTGGCCGGCGGTGTCACAACACTGCAAATTCTGCCCGGTTCTGCCAATTTGTTTGGCGGCCGCAGTGTGACTTTAAAAAATGTACCGGCGCGCACCGTGCAGGCCATGAAATTTCCGGGCGCACCATACGGTTTAAAAATGGCCTGCGGCGAAAATCCGAAATGGGTTTACGGCAGAGAAAGCAATAAGGCGCCAATGACAAGAATGGGTAATGTCGCCGGCTATCGCTCTGCCTGGATAGCCGCCGCCGACTACATGAAAAAAATGAAGAATCATGCCGATGACAATGGCGCAGACGCACCAATACGCGACTTGCAGCTGGAAACCCTGGCCGGGGTGCTGAAGGGTGAAATACTGGTGCACAATCATTGTTACCGCGCCGATGAAATGGCTACCATGATCGATATCGCTAAAGAGTTCGGCTATAAAATCACGGCATTTCATCACGCAGTAGAGGCGTATAAGGTCGCCGACCTATTGGCTGAAAATAATATATGCGCGGCCATGTGGGCCGACTGGTGGGGCTTTAAGATGGAAGCCTTTGACGGTATTCGCGAAAACATCCCGTTCGTTGATAAGGCCGGCGCATGCGCCATCGTCCATTCAGATTCCGAGGTAGGCGTGCAACGTTTGAATCAAGAGGCGGCGAAAGCGATGGCAGCCGCCCAGCGAGCCGGTATCGAGGTCACGCCTGAACAAGCGATGCGATGGCTTACGCTAAACCCTGCCATAGCACTAGGTGTCGATACAGAAACGGGTTCGCTGGAGAAAGACAAGATGGCCGACATAGTCATCTGGGACGGCAACCCTTTCAGCGTATATAGCAAGGCAGAAAAAGTGTTTGTCGACGGTGCGCTGGTTTATGACCGTGACGATCCGACCTTGCAACCGAAGACGGATTTTAGTGTGGGTATTCTCGGAGGAACACAGTAATGAAAAGGTCAAGTCTTATACTGCTCTGTGTTTTTGTGGCTGCTATTGGCAGTCATACCAGTCACGCACAAACTATCGCTATCACTAACGCGACAGTGCACACCATGACTGCAAACGGGGTATTGGAAGATGCCACAATTATCATTCGCGATGGCAAAATCGCGGCCGTTGGCAAACACGCGGCAATACCACCAAGGGCAAAAAAAATAGATGCCACCGGCAAGATCGTTACACCGGGATTGTTTGATTCTTACAGTTATTTAGGTCTGGTTGAAGTATCACAAACCGAGGAAACCGTCGACAACTTCCAGACCAGCAAACGGTTCTCAGCGGGGTTTGACGTCGCCGATGCGATTAATCCGCGCTCTACTCTGATTCCGATTAATCGCATTGAAGGTATCACGCGCGCACTGGTTGCTCCCACAAGCACGGACGAAGGCAGTCATATCGCCGGCTTGGGCGCGGTGATACATTTGGGCGGCAACGAAGCTTATATTGATCGTAGACGCGCTGCGCTGTTTGCCGACATCGGCGAGTTCGGGGCAGCGTTAGCGGGCGGCTCGCGTGCCGCGGCAATCTTACAACTGCGCGAGGTATTACAGGACACGCAGGACTATATTGCCAACAAACTAGCTTATGAGGGCCACGGGCGACGCGAATACGCTGCCAAGCGTCTGGACCTTGAAGCCCTGGAGGCCGTGCTGCAAGGCAAGATTCCCTTAGTACTGAGCGTCGACCGGGCCAGTGACATCGAGGCGGCGTTGCGATTAGCGCGCGACTTCGAGTTGCGACTTATTATCGCCGGTGGCGCGGAGGCGTGGCTGGTCGCTGCTAAAATCGCAGCGCAGAACGTTCCGGTTATTATCGACCCCACACAAAATTTGCCGCAGCGTTTTGAAACGTTGGGTGCGCGTCTCGACAACGCCGCTTTGCTGCACAAGGCTGGCGTAACCATCGTGTTCGCGACTGCAGAGTCGCACAACTCACGCAATCTGAAGCAGGCTGCAGGCAATGCCGTGGCCAACGGCCTACCCCACGAAGCCGCGCTGGAAGCGCTCACCGTCAACCCCGCGCGCATCTACCACATCGCAGACAACTACGGCAGCGTCGCGCCGGGCAAAGACGCCGATATTGTGATCTGGGGGGCTGATCCGCTGGAAGTCACGACCTTCGCCGAGCAGGTGTTTATTCGCGGCCGCAAAATTCCAATGATAAGCCGGCAAACTTTGCTGCGTGACCGCTATCTTGAGCGTAATGAATGGCCTGTCGTTTATAAGAAGTGAGCTTATCTGAAACCACTCTCAATCATGCTCATGTATACATTTAGAACGAATGCACAACAATCCCTTTTCTCAGCGGCGCGGCGACACCACCCTGTCGTTCTTTAAAGATTCGGCATACACGACAATCGAGAAACGCAATAGTGCTGTTCTCGCACCGCTATCACCAGCAGCATCGGCAAGCACATACCACAACGCAAACCGTTCGCGGTAAAAACGGTATCAGCGGGGGTGGGTCCCGTTGTCAGTGTTGAATTCGCCCTGGAGTGTCTTCGCGGAGCCGCAATCTCAATAACTGAGATGTCCTCCAGGGGGCCCGTAAATGGGTAGTTATCGCCTGTCAGACTTAAAGGCAGCGCCCACGATGATCACCAAAGCGACCAGCATTGGAAACCCACGAAGCAGGACATCGCCTACACTCGCGTATTGCTTGGCTGTATCTTTGCAGTTCATCATTTCGCCTCCTCTAGCCGAAAATTGACAAAACAAAAAGTGAATGATTAATGAGCGCATCTATTAACCTAATCAATTGTTGAAGTCGCGCTACATAGAGCAACCCCTCTAAAGATGTTTAGCAATTTCTGCACCAGGTTGTACTTACATAGAGAGGCTTAGGCTAACGTGTTGAATTTATAAAGAAAACTGAAAACTAACAGGCAATGAATAAGCCGAGGACGTGGACTCTCCGCCAACACTTTCAACGCAACACGTTAGATTTCATCGAACGACGATACCGTGACGTCACGGCAGTGCTATCGCTATACTAGCGCCGTCAAACTTACGGCATCGGTCTGCGATATGGTGACCCCGGAACCTCTGGATTTGCTCAAAAAAGATGTGCAAGCGTGGAATGCCTGGCGCCAGGATAATCCTGCCATTCGCCCTGAACTTCGTAATGCTGATCTCCGCCGCTTAGATCTTGGCGGCGCTAATCTCAAAGGC
>JBPCXM010000435.1:0-8788 GCA_051008535.1 Pseudomonadales bacterium
ACGTTAAAGTTTTTGGGCGCGTAATACTTACCCATATGCGTGTCCCACGCACGGATGATGGGCAGGCGGTCATTGGTCCAGTCGCGTAAAGCTATGAGTGCGTTAACCATTACGCGTTCTCCTGATCTTCACCGATCACTATGACATTGTCGCTGTCGTATCGATAAGGTGGGATTTCCAAATTGGTCGGTGCCGGTACTCCGGAATAGACCCGGCCGGCCAGGTCGAACTTTGACCCGTGGCAGGGACAGAAAAAGCCACCCAGCCATTTGTCGCCGCCTAAATCAGCTGCGCCTACATCAGGACGAAACTTGGGCACACAGCCTAAATGAGTGCATATGCCGAGCATCACCAGAATCTCAGGTTTTATTGCCCGTTCTGCCGAATCGATATAATCAGGTTGCACGGCTCCTTGCGACTCGGGATCCTTCAGACTCGGAGTAATCTGCTCCAGTGACGCCAGCGCCTCCTTAGTACGGCGTACAACAAAAACTGGTTTACCACGCCATTCGACAATGATCATGCCACCCGGCTCGATCTTGCTGACATCCGCTTTTACCGGGGCGCCAGCGGCTTTAGCACGGGCGCTTGGATTCCACGAACCAATAAACGGTATTACCACACCAACAGCACCGACACCAGCGACGGCTGCGGTCATGGCGGTCAGCACTCGTCGTCGCCCGTTATTCACACCATTATTACTCACGAGGCTTGTCTCCATAGTGAATGATAAAACTGCACCAGCGATTTATCTGGCGTAAAAAAACGCCCCTGGTGGACGTTTTTGAAAACCGCACGGTACAAGCGACTGCACCAACCGAACGAACCGCGCGACCAATCTAGCGTTTTGAAAACTGAGGCTTTTTGCGTGCCTTACGCAAGCCAACTTTTTTTCGTTCTACTTCACGCGCATCTCTGGTGACAAATCCGGCTTGCCGTAATGGTGTGCGCAAATTTTCGTCGTATTCTAGCAGCGCGCGGGTAATGCCATGGCGAATAGCACCGGCCTGGCCGAAGCTGCCGCCGCCAGTGACACTGACGTGGATGTCAAAAGTGTCCACTGCATTGGCAAGCTCAAGCGGCTGACGCACAATCATGCGAGCTACCTCGCGGCCAAAGTAATTATCCAAGGAGCGCTTATTAATTGTGATATTGCCGCCGCCAGACTGCAGGTAAACCCGTGCGGTGGATGTTTTGCGCCGGCCGGTGCCATAGTACTGTGTTGCTGCCATATTGTTAAAACTCGCTTAGATTGTCAGCGGTTGGGGTTGTTGTGCGGAATGCGGATGGTCCTCGCCGCCGTATACTTTTAACTTCTTAATCATGCTGCGCCCCAGGGGATTTTTCGGCAACATGCCTTTAACTGCAATCTCAAGGGCACGCTCAGGGACTTTTTCCAACAGCTGGCCGAGTGCAATAGATTTGAGGCCACCGGGATAACCACTGTGGCGATGATACATCTTGTCTTTCATTTTATTGCCCGTAGCGCGTACCTTGGCAGCATTAATCACAACAATATAGTCGCCAGTATCGACATGCGGAGTAAATTCAGGCTTGTGTTTGCCGCGTAGACGATGCGCAATCTCGCTCGCTAAACGGCCGAGGGTTTTATCGCTCGCGTCGACGATATACCAGTCGCGTTCAACAGTTTCGTTCGTGGCAGTAAAGGTTTTCATGGCGGGAAGGCCCGATAAAAAGGCAACAAAATAAAGAGCGCGCATACTACAGAACTAGTCGTTTTTATTCAACCTAGAAACTTCAGTTGGACGCGAAAAAGGCAGCTTTTCAATCACCTAGGGCCGATGTTGCCTCGCGAGGTAGTCGTGCGACTGCATTTCCCGCAACCGACTGGCTGTGCGCGCGAATTCAAACTGCAGACGAGCACCTTGATAGAGCGCTTCAATCTCGGCGGCAGCCGATATCACCAGTTTAACGTTACGATCGTAAAACTCGTCCACTAAGTTGATAAAACGCCGCGCCTGTTCCTCTTTGTTCGCCGTTAGCACGGGCACGTTGCTAATCAGCACCGCGTGAAACTCCATCGCCAGTTCAATATAGTCATTCTGGCTACGTGGCCCATCGCATAAGGCATCGAACTCAAACCAGACCACGTCATCGGCGCAATAGCGACTCGGTATAGCACGCCCGATCACCTCAATAAGCTGGCCTTCAATGCCGGGCTCGGGCGCCAGACTCGCGAAGTTGGCCGCCAACACCGTGTCAGCGGCGGCGTCCAGTGGAAAATGATACAACTCCGCTTGCTCAAGCAATCGCAATCGATAATCGCAGGCGCCGTCAAGATGAATAACCCGCGTATGCTGGTTTATCAGGGTTATTGCTGGCAAAAACCGTTGCCTTTGCAAACCATCCTTATACAGGTCGTCAGGCACAATATTGGATGTCGCTACTAGACTTACCTGCCGCGCAAACAAAAGCTCGAAAAGATTGCCTAAAATCATCGCATCGGCTATATCTGCGACAAAGAATTCGTCAAAACAAATAACGCGCGTGCGTGCGGCAAGGCGCTCGGCCACGCTTTTTAATGGATTGCTGGTGCCACCCAATGCCTTTAATTCAGCATGTACATGGCGCATAAAGCGATGAAAGTGCACGCGCATCTTGCGCTCGAACGGCAGGCTTTCATAAAAAGCGTCCATCAAATACGTTTTGCCGCGCCCGACACCACCCCAGAGATACAAGCCGCGTACGGGTGCCGCGTTCACGCTCACAAATAAGGCGCGAATACGGCCAAATACCTTGCTGCGGCCACTTTCTGCTTGAACCAGCGCGATATAGACCTCCTGCAGCTCATGCACGACCCGCTCCTGCGCGGGATCATGCTGAAAGTCTGGTTGGCGAAGGTCCGCCTGATAGTGCGCGAGAGGGCCGCCAGAAGGCTTTTGCATGTGTATCGTTATTGGTAAGAAATAGAGCCGGCCACTTTACCGTCAGCATCCCGGCTTGGCAATTGCGGGCTCGTACGCCTTCGTCACATTGAAGGCGTACTATTACCCGTTTATCGCCTGAACCGAACAGATGGCTACCCGCACGTTAATTAGCCGGTATAATGACCGCATTCACAAGATTTAGGAGAACTGGGTGGATAGTACTGAATGGATCTGGTTGATCGCTATTATTGCTGCTATAGCCGGATGGAGCGGCGGCTGGCTAGTGGGGCGCCGCTCCAATTCAGGACAGCGTAAAAGTCTTGTCCTGCAAGAATCGCTAAACGCGTCTGAACAGCGCTTGCAAGATTACAAGCGCGAAGTGCAAGAGCATTTTGTGCAAACCGCTGATGCCATCAAGCAAATGAATGAGTCCTATCAAAGCTTGCACCAGCGACTGGCCAACGGCGCAAACGCGTTGTGCGGTGAGATGGACGATGGGCCTCTGCTCGAGAAACCGAGCGGTCGCAGGGCCGACGACACAGAAACCGATCCGCAGGAACAACTGCCGCTGGAGCCACCGCTGGATTACGCCCCCAAAAAAGGACCAGCAGACAAAGGCGTTTTAAACGAAGATTTTGGACTAGAAAAAGTAAGCGCCGCTGGCAATTGAGCCGCCTATACCGGATTATCGATATCGATAAACCGGTGTTCCAACCCAAACTTCTGCGCCAAATACTTCCCAACCGCCTGCACGCCGTAGCGCTCTGTCGCATGGTGTCCCGCTGCATAAAAGTGAATCCCCGCCTCGCGAGCGATATGCACCGTCTGTTCTGACACTTCGCCCGTTAGATAGGCATCTACACCCAAATCGATCGCTTGCTGAAGATAATCCTGTGCCGCTCCCGTGCACCAGGCGATGGATTCAATTTTCTTACGCTCGCCGGCAATATGTAGCGGTTCGCGCCTCAACCTCGTAGCAATGTGACGCGCAAAATCCGCGCCGCTAAGTGTTTCAACTAACTCACCTACGTTACCAACAGATGGCTCGCCGGTTTGCAAGCCGGCGCAAATATGAATGTCTAACAGCTGTGCCAGTTGCGCATTGTTGCCCAACTCAGGGTGAGCATCGAGCGGTAAATGATAGCCGAGCAAGCTGATATCATGCTGCAGCAAGGTCGCGAGACGGTGGCGTTTCATACCGGTAATCACCGCGTCTTCGCCGCGCCAGAAATAGCCGTGGTGCACCAGCACGGCGTCGGCATTGTTTGCCACTGCCTCGTCTAACAAGGCTTGACACGCCGTCACGCCCGTTACCAGCTTTCTAACGTGAGGCTTGCCCTCTACCTGCAGTCCATTGGGACAATAGTCTTGAAAGTCTTGCGGCCGCAGTAATTCATCAAGCACGCCGAGCATTTCTTTTAGCGTTGTCATTATTTTGTTCCGTTGCAAAAGCATAGTTCATTTGCTGGGTGATCATTATAATGCCGCTTGGTAACAAAAACTCTTTAATGCAACACTATGAGCAAACTCGTTAGATTTCTCGCCTGGCCCGTCATCGCCGGTGTTCTTGCAGGCCTTCTGCTCATCAACAATCGGCCAACGCTAACGGGGCAAGATGACCAACCAGCCACCATCGTACTCGCCAGCCTAGCACCAGCGGCTGAGCACGCAGCACCGTCGGTGGTCAACATCTACACCAGCAAGACGATCAAAACGCGACGCCATCCCTTGTTGGACGATCCATTTGTCAAGCGCTTTCGTCGCGGCATGACGCCGCCACGACAGGAGCGCGTGAAAGGCAGTCTGGGGTCCGGCGTGATCTTGCGCAGCAATGGCTATATTGTTACCAACAACCACGTGATTAGCGGTGCCGATGAAATACAAGTGTTGTTTGCCAACGGAACCACCAGTTTGGCCAACATTGTCGGTGCCGATCCGGAATCTGACCTGGCGGTGCTGAAGGTAGATTTTGACAATCTGCCAAGCATAGAACTGGGTGAGCCAGAACAAGCGCGGATAGGAGATATCGTGTTGGCCATCGGTAATCCCTACGGTCTTGGGCAAACGGTGACGCAAGGCATTATCAGCGCTACCGGCCGTTATGGCTTGAGACTAAATACCTTCGAGAATTATATTCAAACCGATGCCGCCATCAACCCTGGCAATTCCGGTGGCGCGCTGATCGACACCAACGGCAAACTGCTGGGTATAAACTCAGCTATCTATTCGAAAAGTGGTGGCTCACAGGGCATTGGCCTGGCGATACCGGCGAATACTGTCACTATGGTCAGCGATGATCTTATTGAGTATGGTCGCGTGCAACGCGGTTGGCTGGGCATCGAAGTGCGAGACTGGTCGCCCCAGCTCGCAGCCGCACTAAACCTGCCGCCGGATGTGCAGAGCATGGTGGTCACTGGAATCAATCCGAATGGCCCTGCGGCGCGCACGCGTTTACGGCAAGGCGATCTGCTCATTGCGATTGGCGGCACGCCAGTAAACGACGCTTATACCGCCATGAACATGATCACTGCGCAAAAACCCGGTAGCGAAATAACGCTGACGGTTAATCGGCTGGGTGACGAACAAGAGCTCGTGGCAACAATGGATATCCGACCCTAACCCAGTACCCCTTAAATGGAGGCCTTTAGTGCCGCCAGAAAAAGCGCATTTTCGGCTTCCGTTCCCACCGTCACACGCAAACAGTTGTCTAACAACCGATGTTTGCCGTGCAGATTTTTAATCAACACTCCCTGTTGCAACAATTGTTGCTGAACCGCTTCTGCGCCGCCTTGCAAGATGCGAAACAGAAAAAAATTGGCTTCGCTGGCCCATACTTCAAGCTGCGGCAATGCCTGCAATTGCGCGTATAGCGCGGCTCGGTCTTGCTTAATGTGCAATGCCTGATCATCTAGTACCGTCTGATGGCGCAAGGCGAACTGCACCGCGTTTTGCGTTAACACGTTAATATTGTAAGGCAAGCGCAATTTGTCCACCTCGCGAATCCATTCGGGTCGACCAATCAACATGCCCAGGCGCACCCCAGCCAAGCCCAATTTGGAAAGCGTGCGCATAACTAACAGATTTTCATAATCGCGCAACAAACCCAAGGCATGAGTCTCGGTAAACGGGATATAGGCTTCATCGATAACTACCAAGCCCGTACTGGCTTCGATGATTGCTCGCACCTTCTGCTCGCTAAACACGTTGCCGGTGGGGTTATTTGGTCGTGCCAGAAAGATCAAGACCGGTTGCTGCTCCTCGATGGTACGCAACATGGCATCAGTATCAAGATCAAAGTCTTGCTCTAAGTCTACGCTCAGATACGGCAGCCCTGTATATGCACAGATCATCTCGTACATAACGAAACCCGGCGCGGGCGCGAGCACGCCGCGCTGATTGCCGGCAAGCGCCATGATCAACATTTGAATGATTTCGTCCGAACCGTTACCCAGCAATAGATCAAACTCAGCCGGAATCTGCATGTTGGCTTTTAACAAATCGCGCACGACATTCGCCTGCGGGTCCGGGTAGCGATTGAGTTCTTCGTCTTGCAGTTCACCTAACCACTGCGCCTTTAAATCGGCAGGCCACGTATATGGGTTTTCCATGGCATCGAGCTTCACCGCACCGGTAGGGTCCGCCACCGCATAGGCTTGCATGGCACGAAGTTCCGGGCGCACAAGGTTTTTAACGAGTGCTTGCATACTGTCACTCATAGTATGTTGTTCATAAAATCAGGTCTCGTCCTCTGCGCGACACTCCGCCGAACGCGCGTGTGCAGTTAAACCCTCACTGCGTGCCAGAACCGATGCTGTTTGCGCCAGAGCGCGGGAACCCGCAGGCGAACAATGAATAATTGAGGTGCGCTTCTGAAAATCATACACGCCCAGTGGTGACGCAAAACGCGCGCTACCCGCGGTGGGCAACACATGATTGCTACCGACGCAGTAATCGCCTAACGCTTCGGGCGTGTGGCGGCCCATAAAAATCGCGCCAGCGTGACGCACCTCGTCCAGCAAAGCGGTCGGATCGGCGACCGAAAGCTCAAGATGTTCGGGCGCTATGCGATTAGCAAGCGCTACCGCCGTGCCCAAGTTGGGCACTTTGATCAGCGCACCACGCCGTGCCAACGATTGCTCAATCACAGCGCGGCGCTCCATCTCCGGCAACAATTCGTTGATTGCTGCGTGCACCGATGCGAGATACTCCGCATCAGGACAAAGCAAGATCGACTGTGCCATTTCATCGTGCTCGGCCTGCGAAAAAAGATCCAGTGCGATCCAGCGTGGATCGGTCTGACCGTCACAAATAATAAGTATTTCTGACGGCCCGGCAAGCATATCCAAACCCACAGTGCCGTAAACCTGGCGTTTCGCCTCCGCAACATACACGTTGCCAGGACCGACAATTTTATCGACCTTCGGCAATGTCGCAGTACCGTAGGCAAGCGCTGCAATCGCCTGCGCGCCACCGACCCGGTAAATGCATTCGATCCCGGCGATATGCGCCGCCGCCAACAGTATGGGACTGACTTCTCCGTCCGGTGTTGGCACCATCATCACAATCTGCTCAACACCGGCTACCCCTGCCGGCAGAGCGTTCATCAACACGGATGATGGATAGACCGCTTTACCGCCGGGCACATAAATGCCAACGCGTTGCAACGGTGTGATTTTCTGGCCTAATGCCGTGCCGTCAGGCTCACTAAATTGCCATGACGACTGCACCTGCTGCTCGTGATAATCGCGAATGCGCTGCGCCGCGTGTTGCAGAGCTTTGACTTGCTCGGCGCTGATCGCCTGCAAAGCGTCTTCTAGCTGTGCAGCATCTATCCTCAAATCGGTAGCGTTTTGTGGTTGCCAGCGATCGAATTGTCGTGTCAAATCCAGCAACGCAAGATCGCCGTCCTTACGCACTCTGGCGAGAATATCTGCCACCCGCTCGCCCAGCATGGCATCTGCCTCACCCTCAACATTAAGCAATTCTGTTAGGCTAGATTCGAAATTGGGTGCTTCGCTATCTAAATGGCGGATGTTCACACCAGGCATGTTACTCCCGCGTGAGTAGCACTAACGTTCACTGCAGTAACACCGCGGCGGTTAAGCTGGCAACCAGCGCCTGTATCGCGCTGTGTTTCATTTTCATCGCGGCTTTATTAACAATCAAACGCGCGCTAACCGGTGCAATCAGCTCCCGCGGCTGCAGACCATTCGCTTTCAGAGTATTACCGGTATCAACAATATCCACTATTTCGTCCGTTAACTCGACCAATGGAGCCAGCTCAAGCGCACCATAAAGCTTGACGATATCAGCATTGATTCCTTGCTCGGCATAATAGCGCTCGGCAATGTTGACGAATTTGCTGGCAACGGTGCGACGCCTGCCCACCGGTTCGACATCCTTAAGGCCAGCAGTCATCAAGCGACAGCAGGCAATATTTAAGTCCAGCAATTCGTACAAATCGTCACAGCCGTACTCCAGCAGCATGTCTTTGCCGGCTACGCCAAGGTCCGCGACCCCGTGACGCACATATGTTGTCACGTCTGCGCCACGCAGCACCAATAAGCGTACATCCGGCTTATTGGTAGCAAAGATGAGTTTGCGCGAGGTGGCCATATCGTCATGTGGCTCGATGCCGGCGGCGGCCAGCAAAGGCAAGGCTTCCTTGAGAATGCGCCCCTTGGTCAACGCAATGGTCAGGCTAGTGCTCATGCTCTTTCTCTAAGCCGACACACGACGAATATCGGCGCCTAAAGACTGAAATTTTTCTTCAATACATTCGTAACCGCGGTCGATGTGATAAATGCGATCAATAAGTGTTTCACCTTCGGCGACTAGACCAGCAATCACCAGGCTCGCAGACGCGCGCAGGTCGGTGGCCATGACCGGCGCTCCCTTGA
>JBPCXM010000436.1:0-12646 GCA_051008535.1 Pseudomonadales bacterium
CGTTTTTGCGCAGGCAGGCGGACTAGCTTTGGGGTAGTTCATTATATGTGAAGAGCGGCTTGGTATTGGCGCATGCGGTTTGCCGGTGTACCTCGTCGCTCATACTGTAACATTTAGCGAGTTGCCAAGGGCCAGCAGCAAGGCGTGTTTTTGCAGGCCTAGTTGGCGCTAAGCCAAGAAAGCGCACCAACAGTAGGCGCTTTTAGGCGACGACGCTGATGGCCCTTGGCGGCTCGCCCGCAGGGAGTCACCCAAATCGTCCGCTGAGGCGTTGCGCTTCTTGACAAGGTGGCCTACATTGCCTGCAAACCGCGCCTTGCAGCAAACGATTTGGATGGCTCTAAATGTTACAGTATGAGTGACGAGGTACACTAGGTCGTGCTGGCATTCTCGATTTGACGCGTGATCAACCACTGCTGCGCAATCGACAAGATGTTATTTGTCACCCAGTACAATACCAGTCCGGACGGGAACCAGAGGAAAAGAAAGGTAAACACAATGGGCATCCATTGCATGATTTTGGCTTGCATTGGGTCTGGCGGAGCGGGATTTAGCTTTTGTTGAAACCACATGCTGGCACCCATAATGAGCGGAAGCACGAAGTAAGGATCCATTGCCGACAGATCCTTGATCCACAACATAAACGGCGCGTGGCGCAACTCAACGCTTTCCATCAGGGTCCAGTACAGCGCGATAAACACCGGCATCTGTACCAGAATGGGCAAGCAGCCGCCCAGCGGGTTGATCTTTTCCTTTTTATAGAGCTCCATCGTGGCTTGCGACATTTTTTGGCGGTCGTCGCCGAAGCGCTCGCGCAGCTCTAACATTTTGGGTTGCAGGCGGCGCATATTGGCCATCGATTTGTAGCTGGTAGCAGACAGCCGGAAGAACGCCAGCTTGATAATAAATGTCAGCGCAATGATAGACCAACCCCAGTTGCCGAAGATGCCGTGCAGTTTGGTCAGTAGCCAGAACAGAGGTTGTGCTATCCACCACAGCCAGCCGTAGTCGACGGTGAGGTCCAGACCCTCGGAGATATCACGTAGCGTGTACTGGTCTTTTGGTCCGGCGTAAAATTGCGTGTTAATTGTTTGCTGCGCCCCGGGCGCAATCTTAACGCGCGGACCGGTGTAGCGAATGATATTGAAACCAGAGCCGGTAACGGTAGTGGCATAGCGATGTTGCTGTTCGGCGTTGGGGATCCAGGCGCTGATGAAGTAGTGTTGCACCATGGCGATCCAACCGCCTTGTACATCGGCTTTGTAGGGCTTTTCCGCCATCTCTTCAAAATCAAATTTAATATAAGGCTCGTCGACGGTGGTGGTGGCACCGCCAAGAAAAGGCATCATTCCCATGCCGCCGGATTCGGCACCGGGGTCGGCTGAACTGTCGCGTTTGATCTGGGCAAACATGCTGGCTTGCCACTCTTGCTCACTGTTGTTGTTAATGACGTAACTAACGTCGACTACATAGGAGTTACGTGTGAAGTGGTAGCGTTTGACGATATTTATGTCGCCGTCAGCAATCAGTTTAAGCTCGACGGTCAGCTCATTTTGTTCGTCAGCCAGTCGGTAGTTTGTTTGCGAAGCGGTAAATACGGGGCGTTTGCCGCCGCTGTCGGTGCCGTTAGGGCCGATGAGTCCACTTTGTGCGATGTATGAGCGAGCCGCTGAGTTCTCTAACAGGACGAAAGGGGTTTGTGAACCGTTTAGCTTGGCCAGGTGTTTGGGTAGGGCGGCATAAACAATATCGCCGCCCTTGGGGTCGATGCGTAAGTTCAGGGAGTCAGTCTTAACGCTAATCAATCCCTCGCTGCTAACGGCTTCGCTAAGTTCCACTGCTGCGCCGGGATCCTCGGGAATAGAATCAGCTATTGGTTGTGGAACCGCTTCGTCCGCCTGATCGGGAATATCCGCATCGTCGTCGATACCTTGCGGCTGTTGGACGTTAGCTGCTGGCGTAGCAACAGGCGCTTTGTCAAACTCCTGCCACCTCATTAATAGCATTACACCAACCAACAACATGGCGGCGATAAGAGGATAGCGAACGAAATCTATGCTCAACGTTGCCCCCTTGCTACCTGATCGGATGCCGGAGTTGGTACCGGGTCTAAGCCTCCGGCGTGCCATGGATGGCAACGCAGCACGCGTCGTATAGCAAGCCACAGTCCAGTCGTTAGGCCATGTGTCTGCAGCGCGTCGCGTGCATAGCAGGAGCAGCTAGGATGAAAGCGGCAATGCTGGCCGAGCAGCGGGCTAATCGCGAGCCGGTAGCCATCAATAAGCAAAGTGAAGAATGCCACGGGTAAGGCTTTTACCCTAACAGCTAGGCTGTGTTGGCACGTTTTAGCAGATTGTCCCATAAGCTGTTTAACTCAGCGTGAATCATTGAATTTTCTTTTGCATCCAGGCCGCGGCGAGCGAGTACGACGATATCCAGAGTTGGTATGTTGTGTTGCCGCAATCGAAACGACTCGCGAACCAAACGTTTTATACGATTGCGCTGCACTGCCAATCGAATATTTTTCTTGCCGATCACCAAGCCGAGTCGCGGTCTGCTCAGCTCATTCGGTACGGCCAGAAACAGAACTGCCTTGCTGGAAACTTTAAACTGAGCGCGTTGAAAAACCCGCTGGTAATCTGTCGGCGTGCACAGGCGAGCGGTCTTCGGAAATGCATAAGCCGGCATTAAGCACAGCCGCCAACTCGGTGAGGGATGTTAGGCGGCCAGTCTTTTGCGGCCTCTGGCTCGCCGCCGTTTGATCACCAGGCGTCCATTCTTGGTTGCCATACGGGCACGAAAGCCGTGTGTACGTTTGCGTTTTATGACGCTGGGTTGGAATGTTCTTTTCATTGCTACATACCTTGAGGACGAGTTTGGCTTCGCGTGAGCCAAAAAAGTGAGGGCGCATTCTAGGCAATTAACGCTGGTTAAGCAATTTGTACGGCATGTATATTGACACCTATTCCTACCGAGGCATATGGCTGACGCCGACAATAATCAGAGTTGAGCGAATAATGCGGCGTTTGCCTAGCTTACGAATGTCGGTGCACAAGATTATTCAGCTCCTGTGGACAAGCAATTAGAAGCGTATTTTTGTCGGCTAAATATAAGTATGTAGGTAGTTGTTAGCTGTTGAATAAGACGTTGATACATTGCAGCAAACTGCAGATTGAGAGGTTTCTAGTGACTAAGTTATACCTAATGGAGCACAAGAAATACACGACTTATCCACAAGTTATCCACACATGATACAAACCTCGTACCAAGTATAAAAATATTTTTTTGTATTTCGCTGGAAGCCGTTAACCATTTGAAATATTTAAATAAAAAAAAATACAATAGATTTTCTCCGGTAATTATTTTTGTGGATAAGTCAAAGTTTTGGGGGTAGAATGGCCGCCTTTAAAAAGGCACACGCCTTAGAGTACCAAGACTGCTCTATGGCTGGTGCTTGTACGACCTGGATAACATCAAATACAACAATTAAAGTAGTCGTGTCATGCCCTCTGTTTCACAAACGAACTTGTCATCCCCGTCATCCGACGCGTTGTGGCAGCGCTGCCAACAAAGCCTGCAAGAAGAACTTCCAGCGCAACAATTTAATACCTGGATACGCCCACTCAGGCACGAAACCCGCTTCGACGAGCTGCGCCTGTTAGCACCAAATCGATTCATTAAAGATTGGGTGGTGGATAAGTTCTTGAGTCGCATCAATCAACTGGTGACCAACCACAGTAACGGCGGTAGTTACTGTGTGAGCGTGGAGGTCGGCGTCGCTATCCAGCCAGTGGCGAGTTTGACCGAGACTGGTCCAACAACGCAACAGCGACCGCCGGCTGTTACTCTGCAAACTTCCACCGCGCTGACTGCACCAGCAAATGCGCCGCTGCGGCTAGAAGGTAATGTAAAACACGAGAGTAAACTAATTGAGCAATACAACTTCGATACCTTCGTGGAGGGCAAGTCGAATCAGTTCGCCCGGGCGGCGGCGATGCAGGTGGCTGAAAATCCGGGTGGCTCCAATAACCCGCTGTTCTTGTATGGCGGTGTCGGATTGGGCAAAACGCATCTTATGCATTCGGTCGGCAATGCGCTGTTGGCAGGCAACAAAAATGCGAGAATTGTGTATCTACACTCAGAGCGCTTCGTGGCCGACATGGTGAAAGCGCTGCAGCTCAACGCAATCAATGATTTCAAGCGCTTCTACCGTTCGGTCGATGCCTTGCTGATCGACGATATTCAGTTTTTTGCCGGTAAGGAACGATCGCAAGAAGAGTTCTTCCATACCGTTAACGCCCTATTGGAGGGTGGCCAGCAAATGATCCTCACCTGTGATCGTTATCCCAAGGAGATCAAGGGCCTGGAAGAGCGTCTAAAGTCGCGCTTTGGCTGGGGTTTAACTGTAGCGGTGGAGCCACCGGAGCTGGAAACAAGGGTAGCTATTCTAATGAAGAAAGCCGAGCAATCGAACATCGATTTGCCCAATGAAGCGGCTTTCTTCATCGCGCAACGCATTCAGTCAAATGTACGAGAGCTAGAAGGCGCACTTAAGAGGGTGATAGCGAGCGCTCACTTCACGGGCCGTAAGATTGATGTAGCGTTGGTACGGGAATCTTTAAAAGACCTGTTGGCGTTGCAGGATAAACAGGTTAGCCTCGACAATATCCAGCGCACCGTGGCAGAGTATTACAAAATTAAGATTGCCGATCTGCTGTCCAAGCGCCGTAATCGCTCTGTTGCGCGGCCGCGGCAAGTCGCGATGAGTTTGGCGAAAGAATTGACCAACCACAGCTTGCCGGAAATTGGCGATGGCTTTGGCGGGCGTGACCATACAACGGTGTTACATGCCTGCCGTAAGATCAAGGAGTTGCGCGAAACCGATGCCGACATTGGCAACGACTATAAGAATTTGCTGCGATCGCTAACTACCTAACCGCAGCTAAGTTAAAACGTTAGATACTTTTTGGCCATTGAAACAGCGCGATAGCAATATAGAAGACAGAGATACAAGCTATGAAATTTACCATTAACCGTGAGGAATTATTGAAACCACTCAACGTTGTGGTTGGGGTGGTCGAGCGCCGGCAAACGCTGCCGATACTAGCTAATGTGTTGCTGAGCCTTGATGACACAGCGCTTTCAGTGCTGGGTACCGATCTCGAAGTGGAATTAATTGGGCGCGTTGGTCTCGATTCGGGGGTAGAGAGTGGTCAGGTCACGGTTCCGGCACGCAAACTCTTCGACATATGCAAGTCGCTACCAGAGGGCAGCATCATCAAGCTGCATCAAGAGGAACAAAAACTGAAGATTGAGAGTGGCCGCAGCCGCTTTACCTTAGCAACTTTACCCGCCGGTGATTTCCCCAATATTGACGATGAAGCGGGACAGATAGAGTTTTCGCTAACCCAAGCGCAACTTAAGCACCTGATAGACCGCACCGCATTTGCCATGGCACAGCAGGACGTGCGCTATTACCTCAACGGGATGTTGTTCGAGTTAACCCGTGACAGTCTGCGCCTGGTTGCGACCGACGGGCATCGTCTTGCTATGTGTACACTGGAAGAGGTAAAGGGCATTAGCGATTCACGACAAGTAATTTTACCGCGTAAAGGCGTTATTGAACTTTCGCGATTGTTACAGAACGGCGACCAACCGATAAAGCTTAGTGTAGGCCGCAATCATCTACGTGCCGAAACGGTGGAATTTAAGCTAACATCGAAGCTAGTCGACGGTAAGTTTCCTGACTATGATCGCGTACTACCGCTGGGCGGAGACAAAACAGTGCATGGCGCGCGTGACGAAATGCGACAGGCTTTTTCGCGAGCGGCTATTCTTTCGAACGAAAAGTACCATGGTGTGCGCTTGGTTTTGTCTAATGAGACGCTGCAAATCGTGGCCAGCAACCCGGAACAGGAGCAGGCTGAGGACACCATAGGCGTTGACTATCAAGGTGACAGCTTGGAAATAGGCTTTAACGTCAACTACATACTAGATGTGCTTGCGGTTGTTGAGGACGAAACGGTCAAATTTACTCTATCCGACGCCAATAGTAGTGCCCTCATAGAAGAATCTAATGCGAGTGATTCGGTGTATGTTGTTATGCCGATGCGATTATAAGCTACGGTGTTCGGTTTTACCCCTGACCAAACGAGTCAACACTTTCTCCCACCACACGTCTCACCATACCTAATCGGGTAACGGTGCACATAGAGCGGCTAGAAATAAGCGATGTCCGCAATCTTGTTGCGGTGCGCTTGCATGACCTGAACAAAATCAACGTTTTTTATGGTGACAACGGCAGTGGTAAGACATCGCTATTGGAATCAATACACGTGCTCGGCCTTGGTCGCTCTTTTCGTACGCGCCTGTTCAAGTCAGTTATCCAGAACGATAAAGAAGAATGCGTGGTGTTTTGCTCAGCGTATGAACCGACCAGTGGAGGCCGTTTTCCGGTGGGTGTTCGTCGAAGTCGCCGCGCAAGCCCAGAAGTTAGAATCCACGGTAAGAGTGCAACTTCACTCGCTGAATTGGCCAAGCTCTTCCCCTTGCAACTTATAAATTCACACGTCTTCACATTGCTGGAAGGGCCTCCCAGTGTCAGACGTCAATTTCTGGATTGGGGTGTGTTCCACGTGGAACATGGCTTTCATGCTGCGTGGCAGAGCGCCAAAAGATGCCTAAAACATCGAAATAGTTTGCTGCGACATGGTAAAATGACAGCTCAAGATCTGCAGCTATGGACAGGTGAACTGTCAACAGCGGCAAAGCAGGTCGACGAGTACCGACGGGTCTACATAGACGATTTCATAAGGGTTTTTGAACCCCTAGTCGCAGATTTGACGGCCATAAATGGGCTGCGAATAGAATACATGCGTGGTTGGTCGTCTGATTTGGGCTTGGAGGCGGCGCTACAGGACAGTTTGGAGCGCGATAAGCAACACGGGTTTACTTCTGTCGGTCCCCATAAGGCCGACTTGCGCATAACCAAAGATAATAGGCTCGCATCGGAGTGTCTATCGAGAGGGCAGGAAAAACTTCTTATTTGTGCGCTCAAACTGGCCCAGGCGGTCGTTTTTGAAGAGTTGTCAGGCCGAAAATGTATTTTTCTTATCGATGATCTACCTGCTGAATTAGATGCGAGACATAGAAGCGTCCTCTGTCAGTATTTGGAGGGATTGGCGTGCCAGGTGTTTATTACCTGCATCGATCGTGCAGATTTGAACGGGAAATGGTGCTCATCGGAGCGTATTAAATGGTTCCACGTGGAACATGGTGAGATTAAACAGGCTTAAATGGTTTAGCGGGGTTCTAAATGAGCGATGATTCGTCAAATACATACGATTCTTCCAATATTAAAGTGCTTAAAGGGCTGGATGCAGTTAGAAAGCGGCCGGGGATGTACATTGGTGATACTGACGACGGCACCGGATTACATCACATGGTCACCGAATTGGTGGATAATTCCATCGACGAAGCACTCGCAGGGCATTGCTCTACTATTTATGTGACGATACATCCCGATGAGTCTGTGACGGTGGCTGATGATGGCCGTGGGATACCTACTGAAATGCACGATGAAGGCGTTTCAGCCGCTGAAGTGATCATGACGGTGCTGCATGCGGGGGGCAAATTTGACGATAATAGCTATAAAGTCTCTGGAGGCTTGCACGGAGTAGGGGTGTCAGTGGTTAATGCCTTGTCTTCGGAGCTAAAGCTCACCATTCGCCGCCAAGGGCAGGTTTTTGAACAGACCTACAAGCACGGTGTTCCACAGGAACCGCTAAAGGTGGTTGGTGAAACTGGTGTTTCGGGTACCGAAATACTGTTTAAGCCGTCCCCAGTGACTTTTGCCAACATCGAATTTCATTTCGATCAGCTAGCGAAGCGTCTGCGCGAACTGTCTTTCCTGAATTCGGGCGTGGGCATATTCCTTAAGGACGAGCGCAGTGGCCAGCAGGAAGAGTTCAGATACGAGGGCGGCTTACGAGCCTTTGTAGAATACTTAAATCAGAATAAAACACCGGTTAACAAGGTGTTTCACTTCAATCTTCAGCAAGATGATGGTGTTGGGATCGAAGTCGCCATGCAATGGAATGATAGTTTCCAGGAAAATCTGTTCTGTTATACCAATAATATCCCACAGCGCGATGGTGGCACCCATTTGGCTGGTTTCAGGGCCGCACTAACCCGAAGTCTTAACACCTACATTGAAAAAGAGGGTATGGCGGCCAAGGCCAAAGTCAGCACCACGGGTGATGACGCGCGCGAAGGTTTGACGGCCATCATTTCGGTAAAGGTACCGGATCCAAAATTTTCATCGCAAACCAAAGACAAATTGGTTTCTTCCGAAGTGAAATCCGCAGTGGAGCAGGCTATGAATAGTCAATTTGGAGATTATTTGGTAGAAAACCCACAGGAAGCCAAGTCGGTCGTAACCAAGATGATCGATGCTGCCAGAGCGCGCGAAGCAGCGCGCAAGGCGCGAGAGATGACGCGGCGCAAGGGCGCGTTGGATATCGCGGGGCTGCCAGGCAAGCTGGCGGACTGCCAGGAGAAGGACCCGGCGCTATCCGAAATTTACCTCGTGGAGGGCGACTCTGCCGGTGGCTCGGCGAAGCAAGGGCGTGACCGCCGTACGCAGGCCATCCTGCCGTTAAAGGGTAAGATTCTTAATGTAGAGAAAGCCCGTTTCGACAAAATGCTGTCTTCTGCGGAAGTGGGCACCATGGTCACTGCGTTGGGATGCGGTATTGGTGGTGACGAGTTCGACCCAAACAAGCTGCGCTATCACAGTATCATTATCATGACCGACGCCGACGTCGATGGCTCGCATATTCGAACGCTGCTGCTCACGTTTTTCTTCCGCCAAATGCGTGAATTAATAGAACGAGGCCATGTTTATATCGCACAGCCGCCGTTATACAAGGTCGGCAAGGGTAAACAAGAGCAATACCTCAAAGATGACGACGCGCTGGATCAATATCTGGTGCAGGCGGCTTTGGATAACGCCGCGCTTTATGTCAATCCCGATGCGCCTCCAATCAGTGGTACTGGCCTCGATGCGCTGGTAACGAAGTATCGTGGCGTCGGTAAAATTGTGCGGCGGCTTAGCCGCCTGTACCCGCCCGAAGCGTTGAACGCTATGATTTACTTACCGTCCTTGGCCAGCGATGAACTGTCTAACGAATCAACTGTGGCGCGATGGTGTGCGGGCTTACAAGAAGCCTTAATCGACGAGGGCTCCAGTGAGCACAATTATTATCGGGTGGACGCGGTCAAAAACAGCGAGCGCGATTTGTTCTTACCTGTGATCAAAGTGGTTGCGCACGGTATTGAAACCCCGTTTAACGTTAGCCAGGATTTCTTTTTGTCGGGTGAATACAAAGCTATCGTTGATTTGGGCAACAGCATTACGGGCTTAATAGAAGAGGGTGGCTATGTGCAGCGTGGTGAAAAAACTCACCAGGTGGAGAGTTTTGTCGAAGCGCTGGATTGGCTGATGGCCGAGGCGCGCAAGGGGCACAATATCCAGCGCTACAAAGGGCTTGGTGAAATGAACCCCGAACAATTATGGGATACCACCATGGACCCTGCGACAAGACGCATGTTACAGGTCACCGTAGAAGATGGCATTGCGGCCGATTTGATCTTTACCACGTTGATGGGCGATGCGGTCGAGCCGCGCCGTGATTTTATCGAAAGCAATGCATTGGCCGTTGCTAACCTTGATGTGTAGTGAAAGTGGGCGCTTACTACGCTAGAAATCGGTACTGTCCGCCTTGTGCTGAATAATGGCGCCTGCCGCCGCAGCAAGATCAGCAAACACGGGAAGCTCTTGGCCTTGCAGCTGTTGCCGTGTTTTTTCACCATTGCCGGTCAACACCAGCACGGGTTGGCAACCCTTGGCATCAGCGGCCTGTAAATCACGCAGGGAATCTCCGATACAGTGCACACCCAATAAACTGACCCCGCAGTATTCTTCTACCTGGTCCAGCAAGCCGAGGCGCGGTTTGCGGCAATCACAGCCGTCATCTGGGCCATGTGGGCAGTAAAAAACACGTTCTATTTTTCCTCCAGCCGCATTCACCATGGCGTGCATTTTAGCGTGTATCGCATTGAGTTCTTCTAGTGTGAATAAGCCGCGTGCCAGGCCTGATTGGTTGGTGGTGACAAATATCGTGAAGCCGTTCTTATAAAGTTTAGCGATAGCGTCAATACTGCCGGCGATGGGTCGCCATTCAGCCGGGTTTTTTACAAAGGCATCCGAGTCTTGATTGATGACGCCATCGCGATCGAGGATGACCAGTTTCACTAGCTCTTCGCCAACAGGGAAATATCGGCAATTTGCAAGAACAAGTCACGTAATTGCTGCAGTAACGCCAATCGATTATTGCGCACGGCGTCATCGTCCACCATGACCATAACCGCATCGAAAAAATCGTCCACTGGCTTTTTGAGTTCGGCGAGACTGGCCAATGCCGCGGCATAGTCGTGGCGTTCGACCAGCGGCGCTATTTCCGCTGTTTTAATACTTACGCAATCGGCGAGTGCTAGCTCGGCTGCATCGCTAAGTAGTTTGGCGTTAACAGCGGTTAGAGACTGGCCGGCCTCGACTTTGGATAAGATATTGACGACACGCTTATTGGCGGCGGCCAGCGCGGCGGCTTCTTCGCGTTTTGAAAACTCGGCTACCGCTTGCACGCGTTGATCGATTTCTAACGGTTTGCTCAAGCCGCGCGCGTGTACGGCGAGAAAAGTTTCCACGGCGATATTCTGCTCGCTATACCACGCGCGCAAGCGTTCCATAATGTAGTCAAGCACTTGTTGTGCCGAGTCTGACTCGCTAGGTTCAGCAAACAAAGTTGCGGATTGTTGCAGGCAAACGCGCAAATCAAGTGCCAGTTCCTTCTCAATAACAATGCGCAAAACACCCAGTGCTGCACGGCGAAGCGCAAAAGGGTCCTTCGAGCCGGTGGGCGCCTGGCCAATGCCAAAAATACCAACTAGCGTATCGATGCGATCGGCCAGTGCGAGCACCATGCCAGCGTCGCTGGCGGGCAAGGTATCGCGCGCGAAACGCGGTTGATAATGCTCGGCGATGGCCTCGGCTACTGCTTCGGGCTCATGGTCGTTGCGCGCGTAGTAACGACCCATAATGCCCTGCAGATCGGCAAACTCGCCGACCATATCGGTCACTAGGTCGGACTTACACAATTGCGCGGCGCGCACCGCATCTTCGATAGGCAATTGCAGTTGTGTTGCAATAATGCGCGCCAGCTTGGCAACGCGCTCAGTCTTGTCATACAACGTGCCGAGCTTAGCTTGGAACACAACACTCTTTAATTGATCACGGCGCTTTTCCAGGCTGAATTTGCTATCGGTCTGGTAGAAAAAAGCGGCATCTGCCAGGCGTGGGCGAATGACTCTCTCATTGCCAGCGATCACCAACTCTGGCGCGGTGCTGGCAATATTGGCGACGGTAATGAAATTGGGCAGCAGGTTTCCCGCGTCGTCGAGCAAATGAAAATACTTTTGATGTCTAGTCATCACCGAGATCAAGGCTTCCCGTGGCAGCGTTAAAAATGCTTCGTCGAACTGACCCAAAAGCGCCTGCGGCCACTCGACTAGACTGGTCACTTCGTCTAATAAATCGTTATCAACCACAACCTTGCCGCCGGTATTGGCAGCGGCTTCATCCAACTGCGATTCGATGAGCGCCCAGCGCTCATCGAAGCTGGCGATAACGAAACCATCAGCTCGCAGCGTATCCTCATAATCTGCAGGCGCAGTAAGCGCTAACTCCGCTTTGCCATGAAAGCGATGTCCCCGAGTCGTTCTACCGGCCGCAATGCCAAACAACTCGGTGTCGATGACTTGCTCACCGTATAGTAGTACCAACCAACGCAGCGGGCGGATAAACTCGTCACGCTGTGCGCCCCAGCGCATACGCTTGGCAATCGGCAGTTGCTCCAACGCTCGCGTCAGCACGCCGGGCAGCAGTTGCGCCAACGACTGGCCGGCCTCGGTACTGATAAAAGCCAGACGTTCGCCCTTGTCGGTATTCTCGGTGGTTAAGGCTTCGAACTCGACGCCACAGCCTCTGGCAAAACCGGTCGCCGCCTTGCTCGGTTGGCCATCCGCGTCGTAGGCCGCTTTTACATTTGGCCCCAATTTGACGGTTTGGCGATCGGCTTGCTGCGCCACCAGGTCGCTGACGATAACAGCCAGCCGGCGTGGTGTCGCGAACTGTCGTACCTTGGTGAATGTCAGTTGCTCGCCGCTTAATAATTCCGTTAGGCCGGAAGCGAACGCTACCGACAGCGCCAGCAAGTCCGCTGGCGGCAATTCTTCGGTGCCCAGTTCAATCAGTAGATCGTTAACTTCCAACAGCAATCTCCGCCGGCCGCAGCTCGGGCGGGGCGAGGGGGAAACCTAACTGTTCGCGGCTCGCGTAATAGGTTTCGGCAACCTGCCTGGCAAGAGTGCGCACGCGCAATATGTAGCGCTGACGTTCTGTCACCGAAACGGCGTGACGGGCGTCCAGTAGATTAAATGTATGCGAGGCTTGTAATACCTGTTCGTACGCAGGTAGCGCCAGGTCGGCTTCAATTAAGACCGTGCATTCTA
This sequence comes from Pseudomonadales bacterium, assembly GCA_051008535.1. Lineage (GTDB taxonomy): Bacteria > Pseudomonadota > Gammaproteobacteria > Pseudomonadales > JAUIET01 > JBBKXJ01. Next base: position 12,631 of record JBPCXM010000436.1, read on the forward strand.
GCTCGTGTTGATCAAA
>JBPCXM010000437.1:0-8727 GCA_051008535.1 Pseudomonadales bacterium
CACCAATTCGCAGCCCAGTGTTTGCCTCTGTTTCACCAGTAGTTTCTCAAACCAGGGATTGGCCGGTGGTGAATATAAGGCCACAAAGCGCGCGCCTGATTTTACCGCAGCAGCGCCGACTAACTCCCAGTTTGCCAGGTGTGCTGTGGCAATCACCATTGGACTCGCCGGGTTGCGAAAGGTTTCTATGTCGCCCAGATTGACAATCTCCATACGCAGATCTGCTTCGGTGTGACAAATTGTTTCGAGGTGCGCGTACTCGGCGAATACGGCTCCGGCGCTGCCCCATACTTGAGCTGTAAGCGCGTCGATTTGTGACGCGGATTTATCTGGTAGTGCCTGGCGCAAGTTTGCGTTGATGATGGCGCTTTTTTTCTTGAATTTTGGACCAAGCCAGCGCCCAAAACGCTTTCCCAGGGCAGCTGCCGTGTCTACGGGCAATAAGCGTAGCACAACAAAAATGCTGCCGATGAAGGCTAAGTCAAGCAGCCATAGCAGGCGCGACACGATACTCGATTGAGCGGCGGTCTTGCGTACCGAATTGCCGAAGATAAACTTTGCCAAAAACCGATTCCAATTCCGAGTTAGCGCGGGCGGCGCGGGTAGAAAATCATGTTAGCCTACTCCGCAGCCAGCGCGCTAGTCGCCAACTACTGACCAACCCAGCGTAGGCTGCAGACCATCAGCAAGTGTGACGGCCGGACGCCAATTGAGCGTGGTTTGCAGGGCAGTACCATCGCAGACCCAATCGCGATGGCGCAATTCGCGCAATTTAGCCGGCGTCAGCATCGGCGCGTAGTGCAACAGTCGCGCACACGCGTTATTGGTGTTGGCGAACAGGTCCACGATCCACGCTGGCAGGGCGACCAATCTTACCGGCCGCATACACACCTTCTCTACGGTGGCGGCGACGGCATGCCAGTCGTAACCACCTGGTGTGCCGTCGTCCAGCGTGTAGATCCCTTGAGCGGGCTGCTGGTTGTGCAGCCAGGCTAACACAGCGCTGCTTAAATCATCGACGAACAACAGCGAAAAACGCGCGTCGGCTGACCCTGCCAGCGGCAACAATCCACGTGCTGCCAAACGGAACAGCGGCATTAATTCCTTGTCGCCCGGACCATACACGGCTGGTGGCCGCAGTGCGGTCCAGTTGACATGGTTGGCCTCTTGTTGGAGCACCTGTTCACCGCGGCGCTTGCTGCTCGCATAATATGAAAGTTGTGATTCGCGCGCGGCCAATGATGACATCAACAGTAGCTGCGGTGGAGAAGCAGCGCTTTCAAGCACTTTCAGCAGCTGCCTGACGCCGTCCACGTTGACTCGGTCAAACTGTTTCTGAGTTGCGCCACGCACGCTGCCGGCGAGGTGAATAACCGCCGCTACGCCATCTGCCAAATCAACAAGGCTGGCGCGATCGTCCAGCGTGCCCGGTATCAGCTCGACACCATGTTGTTGCAAGGCTTGCGCCGCGGTGGGTGAACGCACTAACGCACGCACGCAAAAACCGTCGGTCAGCAGGCGACGGCACAGATTGTTACCGATAAAACCGGTCGCGCCGGTCACGGCGATTATGTTCGGCATGATTCTGTAGGAGCGACTTTAGTCGCGAACGAGTGAAACGGGTAGGTACTGCTAGACGCAGGCGGCTTCCTTCACCAAACTCATAGAGACGGCGAACAACTCATCCAGGTCGTTGCTGTCGATGAAGTTTTGTCGCGCACGCGAACGCGATAGCTTGCCCGACGAGGTGCGTGGTAGCGTGTGCAACGGCACCAGTTCAACGTAACAGTCGATGCCCAACTCGATGCGTACGGTACCGGTTAGTCTGTCGATCAGGTCAACGCGTTTTTCCGGGTCGTATTCACGGCATTGCGCCACCAACACACAAGACTCGCCACCATTCGGATTAGGTACTGAGAATGCCAGTGCGTCGCCAATGCGAACTTCGGCTTGCTGTTCGGCAAGGTATTCGAGGTCTTGTGGCCAGATGTTTCTGCCGTTAATAATGATCAGATCTTTTTTGCGGCCAGTGATATAAATGCTGTCATCGACAAAATAGCCCACATCGCCGGTATTTAACCAAGCGTCAGCCGACAAGGCCACGCGCGTTTCAGCGGGCGCGTTAAAGTAGCCCGAGGTCACACTTGGGCCACGCAAAAAGATCGTGCCGCAGCAACGTTCGCTCAATACGCGACCCGCATCGTCACGTATTTCGACCTCATAATCGGGTAAGGCTGTGCCACAATTGACAAACGATCGCACCCGGCTTGGGTGCGTCGCAGCGGTGATTGAAAGCGCTTCACTATGGCTGGACAAATGCTTGCCGTCGATACTATCGGTTGAGTAGCCACTGAATATTGGTGCAAAACTGACTGCCAACGAACACTCGGCCATGCCATAGCAGGCGAGGAAAGCCCGGCTGTCAAAACCGGCTGGTGCCAGGGCCTTGGCAAAACGGTCCAGGGTTGGTGGACGTATCATTTCGGCGCCGATGCCAGCGATGCGCCAGTGACTCAAATCGTACTTAATCGCCTCGCCAGCATTCAAGCGGCGAGCGCACAATTCATAGCCAAACGATGGGCTGAAAGAGATCGTGGCCTTGGTTTCTGACATTAAATTCAACCACTGTCGCGGTCGAATCGCAAAATCATGCGGGTCTAGATAATCAACCGACGTTTGCGTTGCTAGCGGAACCAATACCAGGCCGACTAGGCCCATATCGTGATAAAAAGGTAGCCATGAGAAAAAGCGGTCGCCGCTATCTACCTTTATACCATCACGGCTAATGCCGGCGAGATTGCTCATCACGGTGCGTTGTTCGATGACTACACCACGCGGAAAGCGGGTACTGCCAGACGTATATTGAATATACGCAACGTCATCAGGCAGGATGGTTGGCAGTTCCCCATCTTGTTCCGGCAACTGGTCAAAATTTTCTGGTGCGCCGATCATGCGCACGCCCAAGCCTTCGCCCGCTTCTTGGAGAAACTCCAGATACTCGCCTGGAGACACAGCAGCGCTGGCTTGCTGGTTTTCCAGAAAGCCACGCAATTGACGCACATAGGTTTTATGGCTGCCCAGATTAAAAGAGGCGGGCAAGGCTACCGGAACCAGACCTGCATACATGCTGGCGAAGAAACATCGCAAGAAATCGGGGCTGGTTTTTGCTATTAACGCTACCCGGTCACCGCGCTGCAACCCCAGGCCCAGCATTTTGCGCGCCAGCGACTGCGCTGCAATCTGCAATTCGCGGTATGGCAGCGTTGCATAGATTTGGCCTCGGCGGGTGTAAAAATTAGCGCCGGTTTCGCCCTGCGCCGCATAATCCAGCGCTTCGGTTAAGGTCGCGAAATTGGCTGCGCGAAAGGGAAGCTGGTGTGATTTGGGCGTCGGTATAATCTGCAAACTGATTTTCCTGAATTCAGTAACGCTTAAGCCTTTAGCGCGTAGCAAAAGGAATTGACGTTAGCGCTTAGCAAATGGAACGACTAAGTTAAAACGTCCCCATGAATTATTCGGTTTCTTTCACCCGTGACAACATTGGGGAAATTTTGAAAACTCTACAACAGGTGCTGCCGGCACCGTTAAAATAAAAGATGGTATTGTTCTACCATGGTATTGCAGGTGCGTATTATTAATAGAGCAACGGATAAACGCAACAGAAGATGTGCATTAATAACGTTTTATTTGTAGGGTTTTTGATCAAATGGCGAGCAGTTGATTACTGTTTGGTTAAGTGACACGAAATTCCTCTAATCAGTCCTCACAAACCTCAACATTACCGAGGCTTCGATAGGTTTCCTTCGATTGGATGAATTGTGGAGTGACGCGACTGGCTGCGCTATTATCGCCGCGCTTGTTGACCCCCTGCTGTTCAATCGAATCGAAACAAATATACATGGCAAACACGGAACACCTTATCTGTTGCAAGCTGCTGCCATGACTGAGGTCAGCTCTGATAGGCTAATAAGGGCCATTGTGTTGGCTGGTGATCGCGGCCCGAACGATCCGCTAGTGGAACGGTTTGACGCAGGTGGCTGCAAGGCTTTATTGGAGGTTAACGGTGTAGCGATGCTGGAAAGAGTACTCGACGCACTGCAGCACGCGCGCTGTATACAAGGCATCGCCATTGTAGGCCCGCCGCAGGAGCAGTTGGCAAGGAACAGTACGGTTTGCACTTTAGTGCAAGAAGAGGTTATCGACTGGCATCCACCACTCGCCACTCCAAGTCGTAGCGCGTTTCAGGTGTTGGAAACCTTCGCCGCCGATCAACCGGCGTTGCTTACGACGGCGGACCATCCGTTGTTGACCGCCACTATCATCGATAACTTCTGCACGGCAAGCGTGGTTCAGGGTGCCGATGTTTGTGTGGGTTTGGCGCCGTACGAATTGGTGCAAAAAGTGGTTCCGAACATGTGCAAAACTGTGCTGAGATTTAAAGACGGCGAGTATTGTGGTTGTAATTTATTTGCCTTCCTGACACCAAAAGGCCGCGACGCGGCTCAGCAGTGGCAACAAGTGGAGCAGCAGCGCAAGAGTCCGTTGCGCGTGGCGCGGCTACTGGGTTGGAAGGCAGTCTGTCAGTACGCGCTGGGTCAGTTAACTCTTGCAGGGGCCTTGGCTGGCTTGTCGAAACGGCTTGGTTTGCGAGTAAGCGCCGTGCTGTTGGAGGACGCACACGCTGCTATAGACGTCGACTCGATCGACGACTATGAGCTAGTCCAGCAAATGTTTGCCGCGCAAAGCGTTGCCCGCTAACCTATTGTGATGACTCCGTCACATTGACCGCTGCGTGCCTAGGTACCTCAATTTGAATATCACGCACGTGCGCGAAGCCTCTAGTAGCGCGGTTGTACTCTTGCACTGCGATATCCAGCTGCCAATGTTGCTCTAAGCGTTGCACTGTGTAGAGATAGTATTGCGCTAGCTCGTTCGACTTGTTGCCGTTAGAAGAACTGGACGGAATACCAAAAACGCTAGCCGGGCCGAAGGTGGTTGCTATGCTGTTTTGTGAGGCGCGATGACGATGGCCGTGCAACACCAGTTCGGCGCCGTGCTTTGCGACTAAGGCACAAAATTCCTCGCCGTCGGTTAACCGCTTGCGCCACTTCTCAGATCCCGGTATGGGTGGATGATGAATCAGCACCACCCGAAAAAGTCCTGCTTTGCCAGTTTCTTGCAAAAACTGTTCGAATCTTGCCAGTTGGTGCGCACCCAAGGTGCCGGTTGCACACAACGGCGCGCTGGCGCAAGCGCTGGATAGGCCGATAAATGCGATAGGGCCACGCACACGCAAACTGGGAAACAGCGAGTTGGAGGCTGTGTCCGAGGCCATAAAAGCCTGCCATTGCGGCCAGCCGTGTCGCCAACCGCTATTGAGGTAGGCATCGTGATTACCCGGGATCACGCTAACATCCGTCGCCGCACCCAGCGATTCCAACCAGAGACGGGCCTGCTTAAACTCATCCGGCATTGCAATATGGGTGAGATCGCCAGTCACCACGATGTGGTTGGGCCGGGTATGGTCAAGATCTTGTTGCAGAGCGGCCAGCACCTTGCCGTCGTGTATATCTCGCCGGCGTTTGCTCCAAGATAAATACCCCAACAGGCGCTTGTTGGCCAGTTGCCACCAGCGCACGTCAGTGAGGGAGGAAAGATGCGGGTCCGATAATTGCGCGAAGGTGAGGGTATCCGCCGCCGCGGGCAGTGATGTAACCACGTTAACCGCGTTCGAGCACGGCGGCCACTAGCGGCCGGAGCTTTGTGATTTTATTCGCGGTTTGTGGTCGCGCTGCTTTTGTTCGTGCCGATGATATGCGCTGAATCTGCGCGCTTAGTTGGGTTAACTTATCTTCGATATGTTCATAGCCTCGGTCAAGGTGGTAGACACGATCCATAATGGTTTCGCCACTGGCGCATAACCCAGCAATCACCAGACTGGCAGAGGCGCGTAGATCGGTCGCCATTACCGGCGCACCGCGCAGTTTTTGTACACCGCGTACAATCGCTGTATTACCCTGTAAACGGATATCGGCACCCATACGCTGCAATTCCGGAACGTGCATAAAACGATTCTCAAAAATCGTTTCCTTGATGTTAGCACTGCCCAGCGCAATGGTATTCAATGCCAGAAATTGGGCCTGCATATCGGTTGGGAAGGCTGGGTAGGGCGCGGTGGTTACACTCACTGGCTGCAGCTGTCGCTGCTTCATGTCAAGCTCGATCCAGTTCGTACCGCACTCAATCGAGGCGCCGGCATCGTGCAGTTTTTCCAACACTGCTTCGAGCAATGACGCGCTGGTGTTATGTAGTCGCACTTTACCGCCCGTAGCAGCGGTCGCTACCAGGAAAGTGCCGGTCTCGATTCGGTCCGGCGTAATGCTGTGCTGCGCAGTATGCAGCTTTGCCACACCCTCTATGGTGATTTTGGCGCTACCTGCGCCGCAGATACGGGCGCCCATTGCGTTCAGGCAATTCGCCAAATCAACCACCTCGGGTTCACAGGCGGCGTTAATCAATTGCGTTGTGCCCTGCGCCAGCGTGGCCGCCATCATTAAGTTCTCTGTGCCGGTCACGGAGACGGTATCGAACAATATCTCCGCGCCACGCAGTCGCGTTGCTTTGGCGTTGATGTAACCATCGATGATGCCGATCTCAGCACCCATCGCTTCCAACCCCTTAACATGCAAATCTACGGGTCGTGAGCCAATGGCGCACCCGCCGGGTAAGGAAACCTCAGCCTGCCCAAAACGAGCAACCAATGGGCCCAACATCATTATCGATGCGCGCATGGTTTTGACGAGTTCGTAGGGCGCATGCACGCAATTGATACTGTCGTTGTGCACATGCAGTTCGCCGGCCCGGGCATATTCGACGCGGGAGCCAAGATGATGCAGCAATTTTATGGTTGTACCAACGTCTTTCAGGTGTGGCACGTTACGAATTCGCAGCGGTTCAGCACTCAATAAAGTCGCTGCAAGTATTGGCAAGGCGGCATTCTTGGCACCCGAAATGGCGACTTCTCCACGCAGGGGACCATTGCCGACAATCTTAAGTTTATCCAAGGCTTTCGATTTCTAGTTGGCTAAAGAATAAGCGTTGCAAGGAAGTGCTGCGTAGGCCGCGATGATTTGCTCTATTTGCTCTGGGCTATGTGCGGCGCTGACACTGCAGCGCAGCAAGCTGTTGGTGCTGGGCGAGGCGGGCGGTACGACCAGATTGACACATACACCAAGCTGCATAAGTTGCTTCCAGCTATCGATAGCTTCTTTTCGGTCTTCGAAAATTGCGGCGATCACGGGGCCAACTTCGGGGCTGATGCGCATACCTAAACTTTTTAGTCCGCCATGCAGACGCTCAGCATTGTTCCATAGTTGTGTCCGTAGCTCGGGTCGTTGCTGGATGATCCTCAGAGCCATCCGGGTAGATGCAATAACCGCAGTCGACGATGACGCCGTGAAGATGTAGGAGCGGATTGCGTAACGCACTGTTTCCAGCTGAGCATGGTTGCTGACGCAGTAACCGCCAATGGAACCCAGGCTCTTGCTGAACGTACCCACTATGAAGTCGACGTCGGCTTCAACACCGGCTTGTTCGGCCATACCGCGGCCGTTGGTGCCGACGATGCCAAGGGAATGCGCTTCATCCACCATTAGGTAGGCGCCGTACTTGCGCTTGACGTCGACAATCGCAGCCAGCGGCGCTTGGTCACCAAGCATGCTGTAAATGCCCTCGACGATAATCAAGGTGTTGGCTGCCCTATCACCTAGCCGACGCATGCGCTTTTCCAAATCGGCGGCATCGTTATGTTTGAAGCGAATGACGTCCGCGCCGCCAAGTCGCACACCATCATAAATGCTGGCGTGGCTGTCGGCATCGAGCAATATGACATCCCCACGACTGGCCAGGGTGGATCCCATGCCCATGGTGGCAGCATAGCCGGTGGAAAATATAATGGCGTGGCTTTTATCAAAAAACGTCGCTAGCTCTTGCTCCAGCGCCAAATGGCCGGCAAAAGTGCCGCTGGCCATGCGCGAGCCAGTAGTGCCGGTGCCTTGTTCTTGCAGCGCTTGTTGTGCCGCGGCAATACAATCCGGATCGAGGCTCATACCGAGATAGTTATTGGTTCCAGCGAGAATGACACGTTGACCGTTGACGATGCCTTCGGTGGCGGAAATCAGCTTTTCCGTTGTCGCGCCAAACGGCTGGGCGGCGCTGGCTCGCAGATCGGCGCGCAATTGTGCCAACGCTTGGAATTTATCAAACAAACTCACGAGGCAGCAAGCTCCGCTAGTCGCTGTGCCATCTCCCGCGCGGTGTTCATTTCGGGCAGCATGTTTAGTGGCACCGAGATATCGAAATGGTCTTCTATCTGTTCAATCATTTCCATCACCTGCAATGAAGACAAACCCAGTTCCGCAACCAATTGCGTGTCATCGTTTACTTTCGTGCCTTGTTTGGCAAATGGTTGCAAAATTTCAATGATAAAAGTCTGGTAAGTTTCAAAGTCGGTCATACGGCGACGATTTCAAAAGTGGAGGTGACAAAGGCCAGGAGAATATCCAACACCCAATTGAGGTCGCCAAGTATACTGGCACAACGCTGTTAGCACTAGGGAGCCTCTGAGCAAGTCTATGATGGCTACTGTACGCCCCAAAATAGCCTTCCATGTGGAATAATTCCGAAACAACTATGCTCAATAATGGCAAAAAATGGCGCGTGTGGGTT
>JBPCXM010000438.1:0-6365 GCA_051008535.1 Pseudomonadales bacterium
CTGTGATTATGCTGAGCAATCTGCAAACTGGTACAGTCGAGCAGCGACCAACCATTGCCAACGGCATGCAATGTCCGATCCGGGAACATGTTTGCCAAAAACTTTGCGACGGCATGCGGCTCAAGCAGCGCGTCGGCGTGCTGCGCGACGACGAGAGATTGTTTTACCGAATAGAAACCGGCGTAAACCTCGCCCATGCGCGCGTCAATGATCGGAACGATGAGCCGATCAGACGCCTTAGCTATGCAAGCTTGTGCTAAGGTCGCCAAAGAAGACAACGGGATAACGGGCAGTTGCGCGCCAAACGCCAATCCTTGTGCCACGCTTGCCGCCATGCGGACGCCGGTAAAAGAACCAGGGCCCTGAGCAAAAGCGATTGCATCAAGATCTTGCAACCGCATCGCGGCGCGGGCTAATACTGTGTCAATCATTGGCAACAAGATTCGCGCATGGGCGCGCGGTTCACAGCGTTGCTCACATATAATTTCACTTGCGTCACGCAGCGCAACCGAGCAGGCTTCCAGGGTAGTATCAAATGCAAGTATTGCCGCAGGCATCGATGTCACTCAATATACATTTTACCAAGCGATGCATTATATCATCGGGCTCAGATACACTAGCTGTTCATTGTATGAAACCACATGCCTAGCCAAAATATCAGTGCCATTATTTTGGCTGGCGGCCAAGGCCGGCGCATGCAAAATCGTGATAAGGGCTTGCTGCAGTGGCGCGGGCGCAGGCTGATTGAGCATTGTATTGCACGTATCGAATCGCAAGTCGATGACATCGTGTTGAGTTGTAATAGAAATTTGACAAGCTACGAGCGTTGCGGCTATCCAGTAGTGCAAGACCAACTCGCGGATTTTCAAGGGCCCCTGGCCGGCATTCATGCTGCTTTGGCAGTTTGCAATGAGAACCTGATTTTTGTCTGCCCATGCGACTGCCCGCTATTACCGAGCGACGTGGTAGAAAGGCTATGGCGCGCATTGCAACAGGAAAAAACTGAAATCGCCATTGCCCACGACGGTAAGCGGGCGCAATCATTGGTGATGTTATTGCGCAAGAGTTGCACCAGCGAACTAGAACAACATTTGTTGAGCGGCGCGCGCAGCGTGCAACGTTGGCAACAGCAACAACGCTTTTGTTACGTCGATTTTTCTTCGCAAAGCGATGCGTTTGCGAATTTCAATTCCAATGCTGAACTAAAACGCATGCGCTAATACAGTTGACACTTATACTTTTCACTTAAACGCAAAAAACCTTGCCAGCTTTCGCTAACAAGACTTTTTGCGCGGCTGTTAACTCAGCGCGTCGAGTATTGCCTTTAGTCCAACTAAAAGAGAGGCGCGCTCACTATTTGGCTGACTTGCGCTTTGCTGCCTTTCTAACAACTTTACGCGCTGGCTTCTTCTTTTTGACGGCCGCCTTTTTCGCTTTCTTTTTTGCAACGGCTGGTTTGGCCTTTTTCTTAGCTGCAGGTTTCGCTTTCTTTTTCACTGCAGGTTTCGCTTTCTTTTTCACTGCCGGCTTCGCCTTCTTTTTCGCTGCAGGCTTGGCTTTCTTTTTCACTGCTGGTTTGGCTTTCTTTTTAGCTGCGGCAGCGGCTTTCTTCTCTGCTGCACGCGCTTTGGCTGCCGCCTTACGCTCAGCGGCTCTCACCTTAGCCGAAGCTTTCTTCTCCGCAGCCCTCAATTTTGCCACATCAGCGCTTGCGCGTTTTTTGCGCCATCTCGCTTCGAAGGCCTTAACGACATTTTTGACATCGGCATCGGCTTTTTTAGCCATATCGGCCTTACGCTTCGCCATATCTGCTTTAACAGCATTAGCGATTGCCTTAATGCGCGCTGCTTCGTTGACTTTCGCTAAACGATCTCTCGCTGCGGAAACTCTGGCACGCGTTGCTTTCATACGACCTGACAATCGAGTGGCAGCGGCTGCCGCGCTTTTTGCGGCTTTTTTAACACCAGCTTTACCGGATTTTGCTGCCTTGGCTCTGGCCGCCACAGATTTCTTTCGCGCAGCTGCGAGCTGGCTCGCCTGAGATGTTACTTCTTTTTGTAACTTAGCCAACGCAGCTTGCGCATTTTTTTGCGCAGGAGATGCAACCACCTTTTTAGCCACAGGCTTCTTGGCTGCTTTTGCTTTTCCTTTTACAGCTTTCTTTTTTGCTCTAGGCATTTTTCTTCTCCTAACATAGTGGGGAATTCCACCGACGTTAAAAAACATAGCATAGTTTTTTATAACTACATAGCTACGGCGCGAATAATAGGGAAGTTTTTTTACTATTTCACTAGTAATGAGGGGTAATTACAAAGTTTTTCGTTTTTTTTTATCTTTTTTGCTTATTTTTTTATTTTTTTGCGGATATTTTTCTAGTTGCGTTTCGTTTTTTTATTTTCAAAAAAACCCAAGAATATAATGTCCTCTACTTCTCTCTCACGCTTTTGTACGCAAAAAAAGTGCTTGTAACACAGGAGAAAAATGTTCGTCACAACTAACCTGTTGTGCAATTTGAAACGATTTTTCAAACAAAAATTGACGCGATTAGGTATTTGATTCGTGATTAAACGTTACGATTCGAAACAAAGTTTCTATATGCGCGGCATCGTCATTCAAACACGGAATGTAGTTAAAATTTTTGCCGCCAGCTTCCATATAAATATGCCTGTTCTCGATGTTCATTTCTTCCAGCGTTTCCAAACAGTCGGCAGCGAAAGCAGGTGAGATAACATTGACGGAGGTTTTGTCTTCACCCAGGCGTTGCAATACATCTACCGTGTAAGGCTGCAACCATTCCGCGCGTCCAAACCGCGACTGGAAGCTGATTTTCCACTCGTTATCGTTTAAACCAAGATGTTGAGCGACTAGTCGGGCCGTTTTATTGCATTGCTGCTCGTATGGGTCGCCCTTCATAACGTTAACCTTGGGTATGCCATGAAAGGAGAAGAGCAGGCAATCACTCGCATCGTTATGTTGCCGGTGACGTTCTATTGACTCCGCCAAAGCGGAAATATAACGCGGGTTGTCGTGATAGTCTTTGTGGCAATACAAACTTGGCAAATTGCGTCGCTGGGTAATATATTCAGCAAGCTGATCGTAAATAGCCGCTGTTGTCGTTGCAGAGTATTGCGGATACAACGGCAGAATAAAGAAATCTTCAACCCCGTCTTTCGCGAATTGATCGAGCACTGCTGTTAAAGACGGTTCGCCGTATGTCATGGCGTACGCGACTTTAATATCGGCAACTCTGGTTTCACCTGCCCTCGTATCATGAAGCACGGCATCGGAAAAGCGTTGTTGTAATTTGGAAGTTATTCTTTCGGTAATGACTTTTAGTGGCGAACCGCCCTCCATCCAAATGCTGGCATACGATTCCGCAACGCGCTTGCAGCGCAAGGGCAGCACGAAGCAGTGCAAAATCATCCACCAAATGGGGCGCGGAATTTCTACCACGCGTGGGTCGGAGAGAAAACGTTTCAAAAATTTGCGTACTGCGGACGCCGTCGGCACTTCTGGAGTGCCGAGATTTACGAGTACTACTGCACGTTGCTTCAACATAATTGACCATCGCCCCTACCAGCTTCCTGCCTCTCGGGACATACCGTACATCCTGTACATAAAAAAATAGGCCCAACGGGCCCATTTTTCTTACGCTTTTATTGCCTTATCGGTTCATTGATCTAGTTGCGCGAATATTGCATCGCGAATATCATCCGGTGAACCGATTCCCGCGACACTATGATAAGACGGCGCCGAATCTCCGGTTTGATTCTTATAAAACTCAACCAGCGGTTCTGTTTGCTCGTGATAAACCCGTAACCTATTGCGTACCGTTTCTTCCTGATCGTCTTCCCGCTGCACAAGCGCTTCGCCGGTTTCATCGTCTTTACCTTCTTCTTTCGGCGGGCTATAAACCAAATGATAAATGCGACCCGAGTCTGGATGTACTCTGCGGCCACTCAAACGTTGCACGATATCTTCGTCGTCTACTACGATTTCTACCACATTATCGATTGCAACACCTGCTTGTTGCATCGCGTCGGCTTGAGGAATGGTGCGCGGAAAACCGTCAAACAGAAAACCTGCCTTGCAGTCGTCTTGCTGTATGCGTTCTTTAACCAATGCGATAATGATGTCGTCTGAAACCAGGGCACCCGAATCCATCACGGCTTTTACCTTCAATCCCAGCTCACTTTCCGCTTTTACCGCGGCACGTAGCATATCGCCGGTAGAAATTTGCGGAATACCATAGCGCTGCATAATAAATTGTGCCTGCGTACCTTTGCCCGCTCCGGGTGCTCCTAATAGTATGATGCGCATTCGCGGTTGCTCCTGTGTTTAGTGTCTGACTATAAAGGGCTGACAAAGATACACGGGTATTGTTTGATCGACAAGCGCAATTAGCTTTACGATTTCACGGTCCATAGCGATCAAAGTGGCGGCAGAAAACGGAACTTTAAGCGCTTCGCGACTCTGAATTACCATGCCCTATTTGTGGGTTCTCATGACAATGACAAGGAGTTAAAGAATGCGACCGCTACTGTTATTTTTGTTTTTGGTGCTTTCCGCTTGTGCTAATTACGATGTAAAAATTAACGAAAAAGTAGTTTATTCTCCACCGCCACTGTTTTTAGACTTTAGTCTAACCGACAGAGCTTTACAGAATTGTGTGGAGCAGACGATAACGGATCAGGGTGCTACGAAAGCCGAACAACTAACTCGATTAATTTGCACTAACGGCGATATACGAAGCGCGGAAGGTATTGAGATATTCTCCGGGCTGCAGCAACTAAACCTGAATAACAATTCGCTGCAAAATATCAGCGCGCTTGCGGGATTGCCCGCACTGCGGAACCTGTCGCTAGCTTCCAATAAAATAAAAACGGTGATGCCATTGACGGAAAGCACCGCGTTGCTGCAATTGAATGTAAAGAACAACCCCACGCTGGATTGTGCAACTCTGCTTGAATTAATGAATCAGGTGCCTGCACTGCAAGTGACAATGCCTACACACTGTAAGGGAAGCCCTAAGTGAATTTGAGTCCCAGACCGGAATCGCGTCTATGTATCACTTGCATATTGATGGGGTGTTCGTTGAGCGGCCCGCTCAAACGTTTGATCATAACCTGCACTACTGCACCCACTGGGGGACCTAGTTGACAGCCAGTATCGACGAACAAACCGCCGTCAGACATATCAATAGCGCGTGTTTTCAGTTCACCTAGCGCTGGATGACGCAAAATCACTATTGCTTGTATAGGTTTACGTGCATGGCGGCGCCGTTCTAGTGCTACTCGTTGGTAAATGGCCGACATCAAAATCCCCTGGTGTTTAATTTAGTGTAGATGAGATGGGGCAGTGGCTGAGGCTTAGGCGACCAGCGGGAATGAGGTTTTGGTTGTTTATTGGGCAGATATTTTTGTTGGCGATGTAAGTGACTAACTGTTTATCTTTCAACTCCAAAATTGCATGTTCTGGTCAAGTCGAACTAGATACTTTTAATTCGGACAATTTTGGAAACAGAACTAGGACATGAACGAGCCAACAAACATTCTAATCCCGCAGTTTCCTCAAGCCTGGCAACTAGAGGTCGACTGTGATCTACACTCCTCCCCTGACGATACATTCAAGCGATTACAACGGGACGAACAGTTATTGGAACAGTTGCATACCGACAATCTCGCTCCGACCCTTCGTTTATGGCGCAATCACCAGTGCTTGGTCGCGACGGTAAAAGAGTCGCGCATGCGCCGCTTCGAACACACCAGTAAGGTGTTGGCAAAAGATGGTTGGCCAGTAGTAGTACGTCGCACCGGCGGTGCCTGTGTGCCCCATGGTCCCGGTGTAATAAATCTGTCGCTTGTTTACCCTGCACCTCTGGACGGGGAATGGCAGCTGGAGGACAGTTATCGGCTGCTTTGTTCACCACTGCAAAAATTGTTGCAAAGTTACGAGCTGCCATCAGAGTCCGGCTTTGTCGAAGGTTCTTTTTGCGATGGGCGTTACAACTTGCAAGTGGCCGGACAAAAATTGGTAGGTACCGCCCAGCGTTGGCGCAAAAGCGTGGTCGAAAAAGACTCTGATCAAAAAAAAGGCTATGTGCTGGCCCACGCCTGCCTGCTGACAGATACAGATATTGCCGCCGCGACGGCCCGTATTAACCAACTTTATCGGGACTGCAAAAACCCAAAGCGTTTTATTGCCGATAGCTGCGTGTCTTTGAAAACCCTAGTCAAAGGGAGACAGCTGATTGAAGATCCACCCTCCGGCTATTCAGAAAATTTCGTGCAGGAAGTGATAGCTCGCTTGGTCGAGATTTTGCAAAACGACTTTATTATCTAAATAGCTGCACAAGCCACATCCAT
>JBPCXM010000439.1:0-4461 GCA_051008535.1 Pseudomonadales bacterium
GTCCAATAGCCCAGTGGACCCCACCAAGTGGCGACCGGCGCGAGCCGCCGCGCATCATGCGGATAGCAAACTGGTGATTTGGCCCGACCCACTCTTGCGACGACACACTTTGATAACTGCCAGTGGCGCCAAACATGATTCGGTGGCGCACTTAAATTTTATTGTTAACGCCTACTCGAATGAATCCGGCAAATTAGCAATCACGAGTCAGCGCGTTAATGTTGATGGCCAAATCAGTCTGGTCGGATCAGAATCTGGCGGCACCGCATCTCAGGTTAAAATTGTGCAAGTCGGTTTTTCCAGCGAGTTTGTCGTTGGCGCCAGCTCCGCCAATGGTTCGCTTAAATTGATGACGGTAGATATGGCAAACAGCGGAAGCTTAGAGCGTCAGGGATCAATATACGGCCCAAACGTTACCAATCTTGCAATGGCATCACTAGCCCCTGCTGGTATTAGTAAAGGTATTGTTACCGCATCCAAGCTTAGAAACGGCACACTGCAATTAGATAGTTGGAAAGTATATCGCCACAGCGACACTGATCAGCTCACTGTAGAGCATCGTGATACTGTTTCCGAAGGTCTGGTCTCTACGATCGCGGTGACTGCACTCGATCATGGGCGTAATCCCGGTGAAGTCGATTCATTTCGTGGCGTGGTAGCTGCGGTAAGAGACGTGAACCAAAATCTTAAAGTCTTGGCCTATTCTCTCAGCGATACCTTACAATTCACAAAGACTGGTGAAGATATTGGTGGCGGCGTTGGTAATATTGAACTTGAGACTGTTCGTTTGAGTACTCAACGAAAGGCGGTCATTGCCGCTGCACAAACCGATGGTGGAAATTTGAAAATGATCAGCTATGGCGTCAACGCTGCTGGACAAATTGATAGGCTTGATGCGGTAGATGCGGGCGCGTCCAGCCACATTGCGCTAGCTGGTGTTAATCGTAATCATGTGACTACAGGCCTTCGAAGTGCCAACGATAATCATCTTCGGGTGTTAACTTGGTCTATCTCGAAGGCAGGCAAAATTAACCGTGTAGGATCTGTTAAAGGTGACTTGACCACGGGCGTCGCAGCGGCGACTGCTATTGTTGGTGCCGAAACGTTTGTTGTGACCTCGAGCAGAACACCATTTGGCCAATGGCAATATATCACTTGGCATGCAAACGTGCCGTAATGCTGCGGGAGCAGAAGTTATCCGTGGGAATCGAGATTGGGGTTTTGTGACCATCCCCCCCGAAATGTCCAATAGGCTGCTGGAGAGACCGCACCAAACCGGGGGCTAAGCCGCCTTTTTTAGGGCTCCCGCATTCGCTGCCATTGATGGGTACCATTTTTCAAAGTGCTCTCTCAGTTCGTTATTGAGCGCCGCCGTTCGCACTTGCAGTAAATCATGCGCATTGCGATCTGACCAAGCCATCTGCTGTTTTTTGACAAAGCGTTTGCTTACCACATCGGGTTGAAAGAAGATTCTTGTAAAAATGCCGCATGGCTGTGGATAGTGTCGTTTTTTCGTGTCGCTAGGCGACAGGATAAATAACTGTAAAACATAGGGTTATGCAGTGGGCGTTGTGATGAGCACCGTGTGGTCGCTTAGTATCCATTCGACCGCAGCGAAAGTGATAGCGGTTAGAACGTGAGCAACACGTTCCAGGCTTTCCGCATCACGAAGCAGGACCGAGTGCTGTTCCCATTTAATCCCTAT
This sequence comes from Pseudomonadales bacterium, assembly GCA_051008535.1. Classification (GTDB taxonomy): domain Bacteria; phylum Pseudomonadota; class Gammaproteobacteria; order Pseudomonadales; family JAUIET01; genus JBBKXJ01. The sequence goes on from JBPCXM010000439.1 coordinate 1,706, forward strand.
ATATCAATCACTTTGCGAATAGCGAACTCGCCGCTTGCCTAACCAGTAGACCTCGTACCGCTATGATACCAGCGTTAGTTGTCCACAAGCATGCGGCATTTTTACAAGAATGTTCTCCATACCTGTAGTAGGCCAAATTTGAAAGCCCTCTGTGCCCGTGACCAAAAAGCAAGGGGACACAACTTGCTGATTTGTTACCACAATTAAGAAACCGCACACCACAGGCTCACCCACGCTTGTGCGGTCTTTAAGAGAGGAGGGAGTGCCTACGCATCAGGAAACCATGGGTTGAGCTGATGGTGGCTCACTGACAGAATCATTTCACTGTGAGAAACATCAATTGGATGTGGAGTTTACATCTTATTGATGTTACACTTTGATGTCACACAAACCCAAAGGTATCATGATGGAATCTGCTGCTGAATTCGCCGCCATCCAAGGGGTCGCGGTGCCTGCCGCCGTCTTCGCTGACCATGCGACGTTTATTGAAGCGACGCGCACCGGCTTGCCGGGTGCAGTGGTGAAACAAGCCGTGGATGCCCTGGGTCATCGCGATCTGTTTGTCCGCCTATTAGAAACCACGACCGGCAATCTCAGCCGTTTTTATCGACGCAAAGCGCTGAACGCGTACCACTCGGAGGGGATCCTGGATACCTTGCGGGTGTTTTCCAAAGCCATCCGTGTCTTCGATGATCCCGACATCGCCTGTGAATGGCTGGATACGCGCATTCCGGCTTTAGGTGGACAACGCCCGATCACGTTGTGCGATACGTTTGAAGGTCGTGATATGGTGCAAACCGCCTTGCGCAAGATTGAGTACGGCGAACTGATTTGATGCACCTCTACCGGGTGTGCCCGGAGCGCTATCTAGAAGACTATTCCGGCTTGGGAGCGAGCTACCGGGACGGGGCGCGTTGGAACGAGGCGGGCACGCCGGTCATTTACTTTGCCGCCACGGCCTCTGTTGCCATGTTGGAACTCGCCAACTACATACCGTCCCCGCGATTGGTCCCGGTGAGCTATCGCCTGGGCATCTACACATTGCCTGGGCGGGTGAAAGTGGACACCTGGCACACCGCCGCGCTGCCCGCGAACTGGAATCAATATCCGCACCCCGTGTCGACCCAGCAGCTTGGGACGCAATGGCTGCGTGACAAGCAGCGTCTGGCGTTACGGGTTCCCAGTGCCGCCGTGCCCGGTGGCCTGGAGTACTGTGTGATGGTGAACCCGTTACACCCGGCGATTACACACCTGACATTGATCGATACGCAAGACAAAATCTACAGCGAGCGCATCTTTAGTCAATAACACTAGATAGTGCTGACCCAAATCACTCGTTTTAACGGATGGTGGGCCCAAAAAGTCATGATTATCGCCATTATCATGATGACTGGCACAGTGGTCCCACGTCATGACTATTGGGCATGTGTTCGAATCATATGATATAATGACGATATATCAGATGAACAGATGAGTGTTATCATGCCATCACAGCATATTCGAGCGTACACACCCGGTGCGGGCAACGGCTCAAACACCAACAAGCGGACACGCAAAACCGCCATTCGCACGCGCGGTTCAAGCCATAGCGGTGCGTATTGGCAACAGGTGGGTTTGCCACCGCGTGGTGCCAAGTTGCATGACGCCATTACCGAAGGCGTGCCTTACAGCGTGTATAAAAAACTCGCCAAGCTGACGGGCATCGATCAAAAAGCCCTGGCGGTGATCGTCAGCATCCCGCCCGCCACGTTGCAACGTCGCGCCAAAAGCGGCCGTTTTACGCGCGAAGAGAGTGACCGCTTGTTTCGCTTGGCCGAGTTGTATAAGGCGGCGACCGATCTCTTTGAAGGCGACCAGGACGGTGCCCGGCAATGGCTTCACGAGCCGGTGCGCGGCCTGGGCGGTCGACGGCCCGTGGACATGCTCAACACGTCGGTCGAGGCCCGGGCGGTGATGGAGTTGATTGGCCGCTTGGAGCATGGCGTCACGGTATGACGGCGGCGTTACGCGGCTATCGCATCGTCAAGAAAAAGCATCAAGCCACGTGCTTTAGCGGCGAAGGCACGCGCTTGTATGGGGGCCGATGGAACAGCCGCGGCAAGCGTTGCACCTATCTGGCCGCGTCGGAATCGTTGGCTGTCCTCGAGGTCATGGTGCATGTGGCTGACTATCGATTACTCAAGCACTACGTCTTATTTGAGTTGCCGCTACACGCCGCCGATATCCGTTATGTGCCGGACGACCTATTACCGCGAGGCTGGGCTAATGACCCGGCACCGCCGCAAACTGCCGCCCTCGGCGACGGTTGGCTGGACAGCGGGGACAGTGTGGCCTTGTCTGTGCCCAGCGCGGTGATCCCGCGCGAGCGCAACTATGTGCTCAATGTCGACCACGATGATTACGAGCGCGTGATCGACGGAGCACGCTTACTGGCCTTCACACCGGACCCGCGGCTCGCCAAATAACCCCCCAGTTCGCGCTGGAGCATATATATGTCCTATAATGGCACTTATAGGGCTTAATCTATTGATTTAATTACATTATATTCTTCTGAAGATATCAGTTCTAATTCTTCGCATTTGACGTTATGTACTTTATAAGGTACATTGTACTTTGTGAGGTACGATGTCCGACTTAAAACGATTGCCGGCTGTGTTCTATGCGACGTCTCAGGGCAACGAGCCCGTGCGCGAGTGGTTGCTTGAACTGGATCCGGCGGATCGGCGGTCGGTGGGTCAAGACATCGCGACCGCCGA
>JBPCXM010000440.1:0-4233 GCA_051008535.1 Pseudomonadales bacterium
GTGTCTGGACCGGTCCTTCTGCCTCGACCTTCGCCCCGAGTTTGATTGTGTCCGAACCAGAGCCGGAAGAACGGCTCATTCATGAAGTGCAGGGCAGTGGCGCGGCATCGCCGCTGGTCGGAGATCGCGTCATTATCGAAGGCATCGTGGTCGCCGATTTCGAGGAAGGCGATGATGATCAATTTCTGCGCGGATTCAATGTGCAGGAAGAAGATGTGGATGCGGATGCTGACCCCGCTACCTCCGAAGGCATCTTCGTCTTCAACTTCTCCAACGATGATGTCAGTGTTGGCGATCTGGTCCGAGTAGAGGGAACAGCGGACGAGTTTGGCGGCAACACTCAGCTCACCGATTTCGTCGAGGTCGAGGTCCTTTCCTCCGGCAACACCTTGCCCACGCCTGCGACGGTGCACTTTCCGCTGGCGTCAGCGGGTGCGCTTGAGGCCGTCGAAGGCATGCACGCCACATTCCCGGACTCGCTAGCGATTATCGAGTATTTCAACTACGACCGTTTTGGCGAGGTGGTGGTAGGTCTTCCACTCGCTGGCGAAGATCGTCACAACCAGGCGACCTCCGTGTTCGATACAGGAACGCCGGAAGCGGCGGACCTGGCGGCCTACAACGCGCTCAATCGGATCACCATCGACGACTTGCGGACCGGGCAAAACCCCGAGTTCTCGATCCACCCTGGAAACGGCGAGGAGTACACGCTCGACAATACGTTTCGCGGCGGTGACACGATCACCGGGATCACCGGAGCAATCTACTCCGCGTTCGGGCTCTATCGCGTCATGCCGACGGTCTATGGCGAGTACGTGAAGACCAATATTCGTGAGGATGCGCCTCAGGATGTGGGCGGCAGGTTGACGGTTGCGTCGTTCAACGCGCTCAACTATTTCCTGACCGTAGATGCGGGGGGTAGCGAGTTCGATGTGTGTGGCCCCAATCAGGATCAAGACTGTCGTGGTGCCGACTCCAACGAAGAATTCGAACGCCAGCGAGTGAAGCTGCTTGCCGCACTCCTAGGGCTTGATGCGGACATCGTTGGCCTGATCGAACTCGAGAACACACCGGGTGTGGAGGTACTGGCTGACATCGTCAAGGGACTCAATGCCCAGCTCGGCAGGAGGATCTATGGCTATGTGGCTGCAGGCGACAACAATGTCGTTGGAACCGACGCCATCAAGGTGGGTTTCATTTACAAGCGCCGCATGGTTCGACCGATCGGTAAAACAGCGATTCTGGATGATCCGTCATTCCTCGATCCCAACAACACCGGGCAAAACAAGAATCGTGCAGCGCTGGCGCAAACCTTCGTTCAGAAGAGAGGGAGAGCGGGCGCCCGTTTGACGGTGGTTGTCAACCATCTGAAGTCGAAGGGCTCGGGATGTGGTGTTGGCGATGATGATCCAGAGGCGGGCAGTTGCAACTTGACGCGAACACTCGCTGCCGAGGCGCTGCTCGACTGGCTCGACACGCGGCCAACCAGGACGCGCGATCCCGACTATCTGATCATCGGCGACCTCAACTCGTATGACGAAGAGGACCCGATCGATGCACTGGTAAGCGCTGGCTACACAGATCTTGTGAAGGCGGTTGAGGGAGAACTGGCGTACTCATTCGTGTTCAGCGGACAGTTCGGTTACCTGGACTATGCGTTATCAAATGCTTCATTGACACCCCAGATCACAGGCGTTACGACATGGCATATCAACGCCGATGAGCCGGATCTGTTGGACTATAACACCGACTTTAGGGGCCCGGTGCAACAAGCGCTCTATGAGCCGAACGCCTTCCGCAGTTCGGATCACGATCCGGTTGTGATTGGATTGAAGCTGAAGCGAAAACATCGCCGATACGGATGGTGGTACTGAACAACATGATCAATTGAGGCGCAAGTGGGAGAGCGTCGGTCCTCCCACTTCTATTTTTCAGTTCACATCAAGCCAAGCTCAGGGTGTGGCCAGCGGTCGGTATTGATGTAATGAACCATCGCGATTTATCTTGCGTCCTCACGTACATTGAGCGATTTTAACCACTATGAATGAATACACCGCACCTGTTAAAGACATCATGTTCACCCTCACCGATATGATCGGTATCGAGGAGTTCGCGGCGATTCCCGCGTGCCAAGACATGACCTCCGAATTACTGGAATCCATTTTTACCGAAGGTGGCAAGCTGGTCAGCGGTGTGATTGCGCCCATTAACCGGCAGGCCGACGCGGAGGGCATTACATTTGATGAGGGTAAGGTCAGTTATCCTAAGGATTTGGTCACTGCTTGGCGTGCCTTCGCCGAGGGAGGATGGGCCGGGCTCGCCATTCCAGCCGAACATGGTGGTCAGGGTATGGGGCAAACCGCGTACTGTCCATTTCACGAGATGCTGTGTTCGGGCAGTCTGGCTTTCGTGCAATGTCCTGGCTTAACAGTTGGCGCCGTCGAGGCGCTGGAGGCACATGGCAGCGAAGCTATGAAAGCTTTGTACTTTCCCAAAATGGCAAGCGGCGAGTGGACCGGCACCATGAACCTGACCGAACCACAGGCGGGTTCGGATGTCGGCGCGCTGCGTACTAGAGCCCTTCCCCAAACGGACGGCAGCTATAAAATCATCGGTCAGAAAATATATATCACCTGTGGTGAACAAAACTTCTCCGAGAACATTATTCATTTGGTATTGGCACGTATCGAAGGCGCGCCGCTCGGTTCACGCGGTATCTCCCTGTTTCTGGTGCCAAAAATTATCCCCAATGCCGATGGTAGTTTGGGCGCAGCCAATGATGTGCGCTGTACCGGAGTGGAACATAAACTGGGCTTACACGGCTCTTCTGCTTGTTCTATGAGCTATGGAGAGAGGGGTGGTGCCACTGGGTGGCTGATTGGTGAGGAAAACAGAGGCCTGGCGTGCATGTTCACAATGATGAACATAGCGCGTTTGCACGTGGGCTTGCACGGCACCGGCTGTGCCGAACGTGCCTACCAGATGGCACTCGCTTATGCGCGCGAGCGCGTGCAAGGTGTACCCGCAGGCTCTGAAGACGGTCAGGCCACAACGATTATTCAACATGCCGATGTGCGTCGCATGTTGGTCACCATGCGAGCAAAAATTGCAGCGTCACGGGCTATTTGTTATTTGAATGCCAAGGCCATAGACCTCTCCGCCGCCTTGCCCAAGCTTAGTGAAGAACAAAAATACTGGCAGGGGTTATCAGACCTGTTAACCCCTCTGTCAAAGGCATATTCCAGTGACATTGGTGTGGAGGTCAGCTCCGATGCAGTACAGGTCTTCGGCGGCATGGGCTTTATCGAAGAAGCCGGGGTGGCGCAAATTTATCGTGACGTGCGTATCTCACCTATTTATGAAGGTACTAACGGCATACAAGCCTGGGATCTCGTTAACCGTAAGTTGAAAATGGACGGTGGCGTGCACTGGCGTGCTTTGTTAGATGATATCGATGCCTTCGCAACCACGTTGAAGGGAGAGCTAGTTGCGACTGGACATAACCTCACAGAGGCGGCCGCGGCGTGTCGCGAGACCGCTGAATGGTTTCTGCAACGCCATGCAGCTAATAATTTGCGCGATGTCGCGGCGGGCAGCGTCTTGTATCAACGTCTGTTGTCAGAGATTGTCGGCGCCTGGTTGCTTGCCCGCGGGGCTCAGCGCGCACTGCAAAGCTTGGGGCAGGAAGCAAGCGACGTCGGTTTTCTACGCGGTAAAATAAACCTTGCCCGAGTGTTTGCCGAGCGATTATTGCCGGTGACCACGGCGCTGGCCGGCGCGGCGCAATGCGGTGATGAGCTACTGTTCGCCGATAGCGAAGACGCCTTGCAATCTGTGTAGGATGTCGCAAACCAACGGCAATATTGCGGGCGTGGGTAAAGGCGCGCATACTTCTGCACGCATCAATTCATGCAGAAAATTAAAGAGGCTGGCTATGGAAATTCTGGAGCAGTTTTTCGCTTACGCAGGAGACTTCGAGAAAACCTATGTGGATGATGAGTGGGGCCGGCTGCGTCAATACTTTCACGACGACGCTACGTACAATGTAATGGCGGAGGCGATCCCATGTCTACTGACGGGCCCGGATGCTATCTTTGCGGGCATTAAGAAATCGCTTGATGGCTTCGATCGCAAGTTTGACAAGCGCGAACTCGAACTTGTTGGTCAACCTGAGGTCAATGGCGATGAACTTAGCGCCAACTGGGCGGTAACCTACCGGAAGGGCGACTTTGA
>JBPCXM010000441.1:0-4490 GCA_051008535.1 Pseudomonadales bacterium
ATATCAACCTGCAGAGCCAAGGTGACGGCAAATACATCACATCGTTCGGAGCACAGGCACGAGAATTGCAATCCGTGTTATTTGCTATATGGCAATGACACGTAACCGCCGCTACTTTTGGAGACCTCACCATGTTGGAACTATATACCCACCCCATGTCACCCTGCGCTCAAAAAGTACGGATAGTGCTTGCCGAGAAGGGTCTAGCATGGACAAAACACCACATCAGTCTGCCCGACAAGGAGAACCTGAAACCCGAGTACCTCAAGCTGAATCCCCTGGGTGTCGTCCCTACATTGGTGGACAACGGCAAGCCGGTTATCGAATCTTCCATCATCTGCGAATATCTCGATGATGCCTATCCCGAGGTATCACTACGCCCGTCGGATCCACATCTGCGGGCAAATATGCGTTTCTGGATGAAACATGTCGATGTCAAACTGCACCCCTCCTGCGGCGCCATTCAGTGGCCTCTGGCTATGCGTGACAAACTGTTGCTAATGAGCGAGGAAGAGCAGCAAGCCCTGCTCGATAAGGTACCGGAAAAACCCAGGCGTGAGCGTCAGAAGCGCTTAATGAAGTACGGCCTGGATGCGCCTGATATCGCCGACGCGGTAAAAACCTATTACAAGACTATCGTCGATATGGAGAAAGCACTCTCCGATCATCGGTGGATCGTCGGCGACGATTTCAGTCTCGCCGATGTTTGCCTGGCGCCGTACTTCCAGACCCTTTATCAGTTTGAATGGACTGCCATGTACGAGAATGATTTTCCGAAGGTCACCGACTGGTACGCCAGGTGTCGCGAGCGAGACTCCTATCAAGACAGTGTGGCGGCCGACTTCTCCGAAGAAAAACTAGCAGAACTGCGCGCCAAAGGTCGAGAGGGCTGGCCCAAAATACAGGCGCATCTGGCTTCGGCCTGAACGGACTGACGCTAGCGCTCAGTGTACTCTGCCTGACATTCCGTAATTAAACCATGCAAGCGCAAACCACCACCAACAAGAACGGTGAATTTATCCGTGCGCCGTCAACCTTCCGTAGCTGGGTAACCGAAGATGGCGCAGCGGGATCCAGCGGCGTTGGCGGTTTCGCTGCTGAACCGGGACGCTACCATCTTTACGTAGCCTATAACTGTCCGTGGGCTCATCGGACGATAATTATTAGGGCTCTTAAACAACTTGAGGAAGTGATTTCATTATCAGCAGTGCATCCACAACGAAGCAGCGAGGGATGGACGTTCCTAAGCGGCGATGCGGTCAGTACTGACGACCTGAATCGGTTTAGTTACCTGAAAGAGGCTTACCACCTGGCCGATTCCAGCTATGCGGGGCGATTTACTGTGCCTGTGTTGTGGGACAAGAAGTCCAACACGATAGTTAACAATGAATCGGCGGACATCATTCGTATGTTGAACAGTGCATTTAACGCGATTACGCCAGTTCAGAACGATTATTATCCTTTGGCCCTTCGCTCACAAATAGATTCGATAAATGACTTCATTTACCACAACGTGAACAACGGTGTATATCGTGCCGGTTTCGCCAAGTCACAGAGCGCCTACGATCAGGCCTATGATGATGTCTTTTCAGCGCTGGATAAACTGGAGGAGCTGTTATCGCAGCAGCATTATCTCGTCGGCGAGCATATTACCGAGGCGGACTGGCGACTGTTTCCGACGTTAATTCGATTCGATGTTGCCTACTACGGCATCTTCAAGTGCAATAAAAGACGCTTGATCGATTACACTAAGCTGTGGGACTACACACGGGAGCTTTACCAATTACCAGGCATTGCAGAAACGGTAAACTTCGAACATATTAAGCTAGGCTATTGGCGCAAAAGTGAAAGAAACTCCACTGGGATTATTCCCAAGGGGCCGGATCTTAGCAGCTTGTGGTAACCGCCTGATCGACTCAGGATGATGAATTAACCTTGGCAAAGTGCGCGCCATCCATCTCCTCCATGAATAGAGGGGCTTGCCGTGCACCCGGGTGTCACAATTAAAACTCGCAAACTATTTGGCTTGAACGGATTTGTTCTTGTGAACAAGAGCAGCCAACACCTCTACAATCTCTGGTAACTCTTCTTCCCCTTTAAAATGAGCCATACGCCGATAAAGCTCGGCGGCAGCGTAGTAAAAATCGCCAGGCAGTCCTGCATTTTCGAATGTTGCAGCAATTTCTTTCATCTCACCAGAAAATCGCCAGGCCTTTGCCGTCGCTTGCCGAATCGCAGCGACTACATGCTCTACCGACTCCGCATTTTCCCGGCGCCACTGATTTTCCAACTCAGTTCGTACGCCTAACTCCTCTGCCGCAGCTTCCAGCGCGCACAGCAACGCAGTCGTCCCTTTGGTTTTAGCGGCATAGCACATTTTTAAAGCCGAGGCTTTACCAATGGTCTCGCCGATAACATCAACTCTCAAAGGGCCTGCGGTAAAACAGGCAGCCACATCGTTGGCATGACTGCCGGACAGATACAGCCAGGTCGTATCGGAGTCCCGTAGGGGTAAACCAATGATGCCACCGTCAACAAAGTTCACGCCTGCTTCAACCATTGGTGCTGCAATTTCCTGTACTCGCTGCGGGGAGACCGCATTGGCATCCACATAAGTCCCCTCGAAGCCGCAGGCTAACACTTGTTTAGCAACTTCTAGAGCAGAATCTGGTGGACAGATACTGAAGATTGTTGTGCAAATTTCGCAAAGCTCAGAAAGCGTTGGCGTTTCTAGGAGACTGTACTTCGTCGCCCGGTCCCGTGTCCTCTGACTACGCCCCTCAGAAACCCAATAGGCCTTATGATCGCTATTAACTACGGTCGAGGCCAGATATATTCCCATTGCTCCCGGATGCAAGAAACCCAGCCTTTGCTGATTCACAAACTTGCTCCCCACCAATTATTTGCAGCGATTTATCCGTGTAACCAATGTTTTAACAAACGCGTAACGTAGGGCATGACGATATAAGTCATCGTAGCGACCTGGATCACTACCGTGATAAATAGTTGAATGGTCGCGGGTAAACCCGGCAAGACCATCGCGACGATAGGCCGCAGGATTAGAATCATCACGAACACAACGACCGTCAAGACCAAGGCCATTTTGTATTTTTGCACAGGAGCTACTGCAGAACTGAATAAAAACTCCAGGCCGCAGTATCGCTCGATGCGGGCTTCACCTTCGACAATTCCGCCCAATTTCTCTATCCATTGCGCCCGCTCCTTTGAGTTTTCCCACTGCCGGAGGTGCTCAACGGTGTCGAAGCGGAAGATAATATGGTATTCATTTGCATCGGTCGGCCCTTGCAGCGTGGCTCCTAGATGACCGGGAAACCGCTCTGATACCTGGCGTATCTCGGCGGCCCATTGCTTGTAATCCGCTTCCCGACCTGGCATCAGACGCCGAGTGACGACAACGGTCACTGACTTGTCGTTTGCCGTTACATTGGAATGCTTGTCATTCATTAGCTTCCTCTGATTGTGGTTGCGACTCTTGCTTCACTAATGATTCCTGACATCGTGGACGTTTAGATTTTTGTTATTCTGCACTTAACCGCACCTCGGGTAAAGACGGTCCGACAGGGATAATACCCCACGGGTTGGGCGGTTGGTGGAGTAGTAACGGGTTTTGCTATAAGCGACGTTTACGGGTTCATCGACACCGGGCTGCGTCATATCGCCGCCTGGATAGGCCGAGCGATTCGTTTGCTATCATAAAAAAGCCCGCTCACCGTTGCGGGGAGCGGGCTAATGCTTCCGATTTTGGGGTAATCGGACGCTGCTCTGCTAAGAGGATGTCATCAGACCTGTCAACAACCTGAGTGGTTCAATGCCGGCTCTTGACAAGATGCAAATAAGTCTAAGGTTTCATTCTGTAAATGTCTGTTTCGTAAAGGTAAAGATTGTGTAAATATCTGTATAGCAAGCGAGCAGAGCAGTGTTTAACCGTATAATCTAGTGTCCCATCAAGGATAAACTGTACATACAGTTTTTCCTTGATGGGACACTTGCAATGAACAAACTATTACTCGTAGATGATGACTTGGCGCTATGTGAGCTGCTTAAGACCTATCTTGAGAATGAGGACTTCACAGTAGAGCTGGCGCATACCGGGCAAGACGGCTTACAAGCGGCTCTTGCGCAGCCCTTCAACGCGATCGTGCTGGATATTATGCTACCCGAGCTGAACGGCATCGACGTGTTAAAAAATATTCGCCAGCAGTCAGCAGTGCCTGTCATTATGCTCACCGCGAAAGGTGACGATTTGGACCGTATCATCGGCCTTGAACTGGGCGCTGATGATTACCTCCCTAAACCCTGCAATCCGCGTGAGCTGGTGGCCAGGCTGAGAGCGGTGCTGCGAAGGTCATCTCCTCAGATCACTAAGGGAAATCTTGTGGTTGATGACCTTGAGCTCAATGCGGGTAGCCGGGAGCTGCTCAGGAATGGCACCAGGCTTGAGTTGACGAGTACCGAGTTCAGCGTACTCC
>JBPCXM010000442.1:0-11200 GCA_051008535.1 Pseudomonadales bacterium
ATGTCGCCCAACAGTTTGCCAGTGGCGACCGCTTTATCGATGACCTTGCGTCTGACTTACCGGTTACGCCTGACGGCGTTCCGGCGGCCAGTCAGCGCAGTAGCACACAGCAAGGAGAATATAATGACTGAAAGCAACGTAGTGACCTCGATAGAAACACACGAAGATGCACATCGTCTCTCGATGCTTGAAAGCGCGATGGCGCCGTTGATGCCCTACCTTAACGACCCCACTGTCGTTGAAATAATGAGTAACCCCGACGGTCGTTTGTGGGTCGAACGTGCCGGCAAAAACATTGAACAATGTGATGCATCACTACCGCGCACGAACGCGGACCGGATTATTCGGTTGTTAGCGACCATTGCTAATACCGTGGTGAACTATAAAGACCCCTCATTCACGGCAACGTTGCCGAAGTGGGGTTGCCGAGTACAAGCTGATATTCCTCCAGTTGTTGCCGGGCCGGCATTGACCATTCGCAAACCCGCGCAAGTCGTTTACTCGCTTGCTGACTACGTGCGCGACGGCATCATGACGCAACGGCAAAGCGACATCATTCGCAAAGCGGTGCTGGCGCGTAAAAATGTGGTAGTGAGTGGCGGCGCCGGCACCGGCAAAACGACTTTAACGAATGCACTGTTGGCGGTTTTGAACGACAGCACCGAACGTATTGTCATGATCGAGGACAATCGCGAGCTGCAGTGTACTGCGCCTAATTTGTACGCGATTTATATTTACGAACATTACCCCTTGGCGCGAGCTGTGGCCGACTCCTTAAGGCGTCGGCCTGATCGCATTATCGTGGGCGAGGTGCGTGACGCGGCCGCGCTGGATATGTTGAAAGCGTGGAATACCGGCCATCCGGGGGGAATCGCCACGGTGCACGCCAACACGACCCTTCTCACCCTCGATCGGTTGTGCGAAATGATCGAAGAAAAGAATGGAATCTCTAACAAGACGTTTGTTGGGCGGTCAGTGGATTTGATAGTGCACATGGAACGAGACCCATCGACGAAGGCCAATCGACGATTGAGTGGCATCGTGGAAGTGAATTGTTTAGTCGATGATGATGCGTGGGAGCTAAAAGAGGTTGACTAGATTTGTGTGCGAGTATATAAAGCTGTATCCTAAAAGAATATAGTACTGTATTACACAAATCAACCAACTGAAGAAGGGGAGTTTTATGAAAACTGCGACTGTTCACTTGTCCCATCGTGCACTGATTGTGTTCGCGTCGGTCAGCGCGTGTCTGCTGATACCCGAGCCCGTGTTGGCTGCCGGCGCGGCCATGCCGTACGATACAGCCCTGACCAACATTCTCAACAGTTTGACCGGCACTGTGGCGCGCGTTGCCGGGGCGATCGCGATCTTGCTGTTTGGCCTGGGCCTGGCCTTTTCCGAAGGCGGCGGTATGCTCAAAAAAGCGATTGGAATTCTCTTCGGCTTAACGATCGCATTTAACGCAGTATCGTGGGGGCTTACGTTTTTTGGCTTTGCTGGCGGCCTGGTGGTCTAACACGCCATGGCCGACGACGTTGAACCACAGGGGTTTCGCTGCCCCATTCACAAATCCTTAATCAATCCGATCTTGATTGCCGGCATTCCGCGAGACGTGTGTTTGGTGCTATGGACCGTGGGCGCGGCGATGGGATTTGGGATGCAGGAAATGTGGGTGGTGCCGTTTTTTATCGTCACCCACATTGGCCTAGCGCTATTGACCAGTAAGGACCCCTATTTCGCCACGGTCTACCTTAACGCCTTAAAGGCGCCCCGACGACTAGACCCTTAAGGAGCGAGCGGCATGCAAAGCCTGCGTTACTACGAGCCCAAAAAAGAACGCCTGTCGGACTGGTTACCCTGGGCAGCGATCATTGCGCCCGGCGTGGTCGTTCATAAAGACCGAATTTTTCAGAAATCCATCGCCTTTCGCGGCCCTGATCTCAGCAGTTCCTCTAAAAAGGAACTGCAGCTCAGCACAGCGCGACTCAACAACGCACTGAAACGCCTTGGCACGGGCTGGACGTTTTTTAGCGAAGCGCAGCGATTTCAAACCAATGAATACGTCGATAGCCAGTGGGATAACCCCGTCGGCTGGATCATCGATGAGGAACGGCGCGGGCAGCACGAGGCGCAAGGCGTGCATTTTGATTCTTCGTACTACGGTACCTTTGTGTGGATTACGCCCTCGGACTCCACGAAAAAGACGGAACACTTTTTTGTGGAAGACCCCAACCGCAAAGGGCAAGACGAATCCTACGATGCGAACCGAGACTTACACCACTTCACACGAACCGTGGGTGATATTGTTGGCATCATGCGTGAGTGTTTTCCCGCCGTAGAAGAATTGAACGACGATGATACCTTGACCTATTTGCATTCCTGCGTCTCGACACGGCGACACAAAATCGTTGCACCGCCGGTGCCGATGTACCTGGATGCATTGCTCACAGATGAAGCGTATGACCCTGGCGAAGTGGCGGTGCTGGGCAACAAGTTTATGATGACAGTGTGTATTAACGATTTCCCCTCGGAAGCTGTACCCGGCGTGCTCGACTCGCTGAATCATCTGAATGTTGAATACCGTTGGTGTACCCGTTTTATCTGTTTGGATAAACAAGACGCAGAATCCGAACTTACTAAATATCGGCGCAAGTGGTACAGCAAACGCAAGGGCTTCTCCACGCTCATCAAGGAGGCCATCAGCGGTGAAATATCCGATCTCATCGATACCGATGCCGACATGAACGCCAGCGATGCTAATGTCGCATTGCAAGAGCTCGCGACCGATTCCGTGGCGTACGGCTACTACACCGCTACGGTGACGGTGTGGGATGAAAACCTCGAGCGCTGTGAAAAAAAGATGGAAAGTGTCACCGAGGCGATCAATAGCCGTGGCTTTGCAACGCGCTTGGAAACCAGCAATTCGTTCGCTGCCTGGCTGTCGTCATTACCTGGCCATGTTTACGCGAACGTCCGCCGCCCGTTAATTAACACGGTGAATCTTGCACATGTTTTTCCGTTGTCGGCGGTGTGGTCCGGTGAGCCCTACGATGACAATCTCGGGAAAAAATTTGATGCACCCTATCCTTTGATGTTGTGTGACGCCGTAGGCGGCACCCCTTTTCGCATGAGCTTAAATGTCGGCGATGTGGGACACACGGGTGTTTTTGGACCCACGGGGTCGGGTAAATCGACGTTCTTGTCTATGCTTGCTTTGCAGTGGTTGCGCTACCCCAAAGCGCGCGTCGTCTTTTTGGACAAAGACAAGAGTTCTCGCGCCGCCACAATGGGGGTGGGCGGATCAATGTTTGTTCCCGGTGATCCTGATCGCCCCGTGGCGTTTCAACCGCTGGCAGGTATCGATCACATTGGTACGATGCAGTGGGCCGTGGGTTGGCTCGAATTGATCATGAACCTGCAGCACATTGAACTGAAACCGCATCAGCGCAATGAAATCGCCCAAACCTTGAACTCGCTAGCGGAAGCTCCGCGCCATCAACGTACGTTGTCGGGTTTTCAATCGCTGGTGCAGGATAGCGATATCCGCGAGGGATTGTCGGCCTACACAACTGGACCCATCTCACAGATTTTTGATTCCGATAGCGACGAACTGACACTTTCGCGGTGGATGCTCATCGAGATGGGACCGCTGATGGAGCTCGGCGAAGCGGCTATCGTGCCGGCCCTGTCCTATATTTTTCGAACAATTGAAAAGGGCTTTGGTAAAGGGGCGCCTACGCTGTTGGTGCTCGACGAGGCCTGGGTCTTTCTCGACCACCCCTACTTCCGCATTAAATTCCGCGAGTGGCTAAAAACACTTAGAAGGTTGGATGTGTATGTCGTCTTTGCAACGCAGGAATTGGAAGACGCACTTGAATCACAAATCGCATCGGCCATTCTTGGCGCAGTACATACCAAGATATTTTTGCCTAATGAGGAAGCCAATACTCCAGTCACTCATGCAGCGTACCAGAAATGCGGTTTAACCGACGCTGAAATTGACACGTTACAAAACGCGCGTCCGAAACGTGAATATTTTTACCGTTCGCCGCGAGGTCGCCGACTCTTTGAAATGCAACTTGGCCCGCTTGCCTTATGCTACGCGGCGCGCAGTGGCGACGTGGAGCAACAAAAAATGGACAACATCGAACAAAAGTACCCGCGCGAGGAATGGCCTGTCGCCCTGTTGCGCGATAGTGGGCTACATTGGGCGGAGGAACTGTTGGGTACATTCACCGACGAGAAGCAACGCGTTAGCTGACAAAAGGAGACGATCATGAAAAAAACAGTGGCAACGTATGCCATGACATTGGTATTGACGTTTTCAACATTGCAACCTGTACATGCGCAGTGGGTTGTGACTGATCCAGGTAATACGATTCAAAACGTTATTCAGGTCATCGGGCAGATCACGCAAATTCTCAATGAAGTGTCGCAAATCGCAAACCAAGTCACACAAATAGAAAACCAGATACGTCAATTGGCGCTCATAGGAGACGGAGACTATAGCGCCATTCTCGGATATGTTGCGGCACAGAATGACGACATCGCTAACCTGCTCGCCAATGCCCAAACGCTGCGGTATTCTCTTATGTCGATCCAGAGCGAGATTGACGGTACGTACCCACAAGGCCAAGCCCAATGGAGTGCATTCGATATGGAAACCATTAATGACACTCGACAGAGATGGGACAATGCTGTTACTGAGGCAGGTTCAACAGCGGCGCGTGCGCAAACGTCGCTGGATCGCATCCTGAACAGAAACAATACTATTAATAACCTGATGTCGGCCTCACAGGGTTCTGACGGCGATGTGCGACAGGCTCAAATAGGCAATCAGATTAATGGGACACTTGCTCACGGTTTGAACGATTTGGTAGCAGTAGAAACGACTGCTAATCGCTTGGAAATGCTCAGGGCGCAAACTGAAGTGGCAGAGAATGAGGCTTCTCGTGAGCAAAGACGGCGCCTCTATGAGGGCTATGACGACACAGGCCCATCGGGCACCGCATTAAGCATTTTTCCGCCCTTACAGTAATAGGTAAATTCCGATGATAAGAATTGCTTTCTTGGTAGTGTTTTTTGTGATTTCGAGTTGTGGTTCACCCGAGCCTATGAATGACGAGAACCTGCATGAGGAGACGCAGGTAAACAGCATCATACTAGAGGCGCATGATCTTAAATACTACATAAACAACCCAATGCAGGCGGACGCGCAAATTAAAATGTGTGAAGAAACGCCGTCTCAAGATAGGACGAAAGTTTTGGAAGGGAATTGCTCATACGCTGAGAAGTCGTTGATGTATCGCGGATATAACGACTAACAATTACTGGATGCACAACAGATGGGCGCGTTAACCGAAGCATTAACTAATTTCCTGGCAATTTTTTCTCTTGGATACACAAATCTTGCTCCTGCCACTCTAAATCTTGCTCTTACGTTACTATCGATAGAATTTGTCTTATTCGGTATTTATTTCGCATTCGGAGCCCGCAATTTTGTTGATGTTTTTTTCAAAATACTGTTTATCGGGTTCTGGTGGTGGATCATCAACGCGTTCCCCGCACTGATGACAATGGTGTTGAATAGTTTTATTTCATGGGGAGCGGTGGCTGGCGGGGCTGCTCCCGCTGCGACATCAGCCCTCATGCTCGATCCTTCCGCCATCGCATCGTACGGAATGACAGCCATTCAACCTATTACTATAGCAATGGACAGCTTAGGTTGGCGTGAAGTCGGCCGAAGTATTTTTTACGGACTAATCGCTCTAATAATCCTCCTCCTTTTCTTTGTCATTGCTATTCAGGTATTCATTACCATTCTGGAATTCTATCTGGTTGTTGCATTAACCAGCGTGTTGCTACCGTTCGCGTTCATTAAGCGCACGGCCTTTCTTGCAGAAAAGGCCATTGGCGCCGTAGTAAGCTTCGGTATCAAATTAATGGTCTTGGCCTTTATTATCACCGTCGCCCAACCAGTGCTCGCTGGGCTCGTGATTACAGGCGAAGTGACATATAACACAATGTTCGCGCTCTTGCTTACTGCCGGCGCGCTCGCTGTTCTTGTATTGCACGCGCCAGGCGTGGCTGCTGGCATCATGGCAGGCTCTCCGTCGTTGACCGCTGGTAGTGTCGCCACGACAGCAATGGTTGGCGGTGCGACTGCGGCGGGGGGTGCTGGAGCAACAATGGCTGCTGCGCGTCTTGGCGGCAGTGCTTCGCTCGGGGCTGCCCGTTTAACTGGCGCAGCGGCTTCCGGCGGCGCTGCAGGCAAACTTGCAAGCAACGTTCACGGTGGTGGACCACTTTCTACTGCTGGTCATGTAGCCACCGGTGCGGCACTAGGCATTAGTTCGTCGCTGGCGCAAAGTGCTCGTCAAAGCGCTTCCAATATGTCCGCACCAGTGAAGTCAAGCTTTCAAGCAGGCGCGCGCGGCGGCGTTGGCCAATCCTCCGGGGCTGGCGGCAGCAGCACGACCATTCAAGCCCCTTCATGGGCGGCGAGAAGTATGGCGAATGTATCCAATGCGATTCGCCTGTCTTCACATAGCAGCGGCCCTTCCGGTGGTGGCTCTAATTTTCGTCTCTGATATTCCTCTTTCCTAAAAGTATATAACTCTATATACTCTGTTATTAGTTGACAGGTATTCTTTAGGAGCACGCTTGTGTTAGATAAAGCGCATTCGAAAAAATGGACGCCTTCCGAGGCTCTGGAAACGGCGTACCGTTGTGCGCAGCAAGAGTGGGATTCCAGAATGGGTTCAACGCTGCAACAAGCCCGCAACTGGCGTTTATTTGCGTTTATTTGTTTAGGCCTTGCGATCATGTTAGCGGTAGGGAATGTTTATCTCGGCACGTTACCAAAAAAGGTCACGGAGTACGTCACCATTGATGGAGCCGGCAACGCGACATATATCGGCGAGGCAGGCAACGACTGGGAGTCTTTTTCACCAACCGAAGCCCAAGTTGCGAAAAATATTCGCCGCTTTGTCGACGATACACGTTCGTTGTCGTCCGACCCGATGATCATTCGAAAAAACTGGGTTGACGCCTACACCTTGGTCGCAGGAGAGGCGACACAAATTCTTTCGCAATACGCACAAAATAATGACCCTTTCCAGCGCGCAAAAGAATCACGCATTAATGTTGAAATCGAAACCGCGCTAGCCGTTTCCAATGATACATGGCAAGTGGATTGGTTCGAAGAAACGTGGTCGAAGAGTGGCACGCTCACGGATACGACTGCCTGGCGCGGCACGTTTACCGTGGAGCGATTAGAGCCCGATTCCGAGAAGGCGATTAAAACCAACCCCATCAGTGTTTATATCACGCGATTTTCTTGGCAGAAAGTCACGCGCTAAGTCTTGAGGAGATAGATTATGAGTGTCTATAAAACTATTGCAGTTTTGGCTATTGCTACTTCTCTAGCGGCTTGCGTCACGAACCAAATAGACTCAGACGACGCATTGGCTTATCGGGAAGCGATAAAAGCTGACGCCAAAAAACCTTTGCCAGTGCCGGTCACGAAAACACGCGTCGTTCCGACACCTGGTCAGCTCAAGCCCTTTCCTGACGACAAAGCGCCGAAAAAACACGGCCACACACACCGACCAGGCCAAGTGATCGAGAAGGCCAATCACAAAGCGCGACAAGCGCCGGACGACCACGGGTATTACAACTCGATTATGACCTACGATTACGATGCGGGCGCCTTGTACCGCGTTTATGCAGCGCCATTGCAGCTTACCGATATTATGTTGCAGCCTGGCGAACGGATGACAAGCAAGCCGGCCGCCGCCGATACGACCCGATGGAAGGTTGCCGCGTCTATGTCGGTCGAAAACGGGGTTGAGCAGCAACATTTGCTGATCACACCCAAGCGCCCTTCCATTTATACCTCGCTCGTCATCGCCACCAACCGACGCACCTATCACCTTGAGTTGATTTCCTATAATCGCACCTACATGGCTGCGGTGAACTGGAACTATCCTCAAGACTCGATCGACTCTTATGAGCTGGAGTATTCTGACGCCGAGCGCACCAATGGCCAAGTCGATGCCGCGCAGATTAGTCTAGAAAATGCGAACTTTGCCTATGACATCAAAGTGGTGGACGGCAAGCCCGATTGGACGCCGGTGAGAGTATTGGACAATGGGAAGAAAACATTTATCCAGTTTCCCGATGCGCTTGCGGTATCCGATGCGCCTTCGCTCTACGTGAAAAAGTACGGCCAGCAACAGATCGTCAATTACCGGCCTAACGGCAAATACTATATTGTTGACGGCGTTTTTCCGCGCTACGAACTCCGCGTCGGGTCCAAAAAAGACATGGATATTGTGGAAATCATCAACGAAGAAGCGGCCAGGCCGGAGCGAGGCAAGCGCCGCGGCAAAAGTAAGCACGGACAACAAGCACACCGCTAAGGAGCGCAGCAATGGATGAGTCCGAGCAAGTCTTTGCCGATGAGCGGCCGGAGAAACTGCCGCCCGAAACGGCGCTGGTCCGTAACCGTGCCCAGCCTCGACGGTTGCGGAAAAACGTCATTATTGGGTTAATTGCCGTGCTTTGTGGCGTGATCATGCTTGCTTTTGTCTTCGGCATCCTCAGGAACCCCATCAGGCCCGCTGAAGAGCAATACAAAGCGCCCGCAGTTGCCGACGAAACAAATGTGCCAGGGTTTGTTAAGACCGGCCCTAAATCCTATGGCGATGTGGCCGAAGTGCCCGCATTGGGGCCCGCCATGCAAGGTGATCTCGCGGCGGCTGGTTTGGCCGCGCCGGTCGATTCACCGATGGAGCTTTCCGATAAGCCCAAGGAACTTAGCGAAGAAGAACGGTTATTGGCTCAAGAATGGCGGCAGGTGCTCGATTCCCCGATCGAGGTGCCGGTAAGCATCGACTTCAAAAAACTTGAATCGCGGGACGCCGATAATGGTCGGAACGCGATCAATCCCAACGGTGCTGATAGCGCGTCCGCGTCGTTGGCAAAGCTAACACCCGCCATTGCGGGCGCGTTATCAGGGCGTGGGGTTGGTGCGGGTTCGTCTGAAATTGCAGGCCACCAAGGCAAAAAACTTGAATTCTTAAAAAAATCGCCCAACAGTGGCGATAATTTTTACGTCAAGAGCGAGGTTCAATCGCCCCGTTCGCCTTATGAAGTGAAATCCGGCGCGGTTATTCCTTGCACGTTGATTACCGGCATCAACTCCGACCTGCCTGGCAGTATCACGTGCCATGTGCGGCAGAATGTTTTTGATACAGTGACGGGAAATTTCTTGATGGTGCCGCAAGGAACCAAGGTTATTGGCGAATATGATGCACAAGTAGTTTTCGGTCAGCGCCGAGTGCTGGTAATATGGCACCGCTTGATCATGCCGAATGGCGGCTCGCTGGATTTAGAAGGGATGGCGGGTGTCGATATGTCGGGGTATTCAGGTTACGCGGACCGAGTGAATAATCATTGGGGCCGACTTGCCACGGCGGTTGTCTTGTCGAGTGTGTTTTCTGTTGCGCCTGTGGTGGCGGCGGGTGACGATGACGACTTCAATCGTAGCACGCAAAATGAGCTAGCGCGGAATCTCGGCGCTAAAACCAAGGATGCGGGCGAACAGATAATAGAGCGTGAACTGACGGGTCAACCCACAATTACAATACGTCCCGGGCTGGCGATTAATATTTTCGTCAAGAAAGACTTAATCCTGGCCCCATATGAAGCGCATTCAACCCATGAGATCATCCTTGGTGCCACAGCAGACGACTATTGAGCCCCATCATCAGGAATGGCTAGTAAACTATGCGCGCGATGAAGACATTCTTATCAAAGACCTTTGGGAGCGTGCCATCAATGAGTTGTTGGACAGTCGCGCTTCGGTGGTTGAAGAGGGCTTAGTTCCGCGTTACGCCGCTCGCTCACAAGGCAAGCAAGTTCCCTGGAGCGTGAAGTTACCGCATCCTATTGTCAATCGAGTGAAAGCGGCGGCGGCCGAAGACAACGCCAGTGTGCGCATTTTTTACTACACGGCGTTGCTGGATTTTGTGCACACGTACTCTGAGTCATAAGTCCTTCCCTCCTTCTCATTTACGGTCGCGGCGTGTTGACTGGTGTTTCCGATCCTCATCTTTAGGCGGTTTTTGTATCGATCATCAAGCCATAGAATCAACTTAGTTCCGTAATAGACTCCCGCAAGAAACGCGACTAACGATACAATAAAACTACCACCCGTTGCGATTTTAAAAAAATTCATACTTTTAATCTCCTATCGCCGCATGTTGCGTTTTGGTCACGCCTTTCATCTATAGTTGTGTGGCCTTATAGCTGAAATATGTAATTTTTTTCGGACGCCCATCGCCTTAATACTAACTCCCTTAGATGAAGTTGTTTAAAATTACCCAAGGATAATAGCCATTAAAAGACGAGCGGATGCCCAATGATGCCGCCGAATTCCGCCCAAAGTAAATACCCCCTCTTTAAACAGTGGCTTATCTGAATTTTTCGGGCATTATCGTGAATTAGTCGTTTTTGATAGATTTATGCAAGACCATGCCGCTTCCTAGAAGAAAGCCTCCGGCATGGTCATAAGCATGGTGTCGCACTATGCGCAGAGTGGGAATATTACAGGCAAAAAGATGCAGTAGGATGACCTCTCTTTTCGACAAATGAGGCGCGATTAGGATTATCGGGCGTCCATTCGAGCAACACCTATGTGTTGCTCACCTGCGCGGATGTACACGGTTTCGCTAAAAGCTCATCCCTGAAGGGATCGCCACGGCGACCGTTACCAACGCTGACGCAAGAGTAAAAGCACATCACTGTCTACGACCGTGATACAGCGTGCTTGCGCAGAGTCGCCAGGCGACACTGCATTAGCGTTTGCGGCTAAGCCGCTTCACAACCCACCAACGCTAAGGCTACCGCCTCGCGCCGTTCAACCAGTTCCCTTCGGTGTGCCTACACCCGTTCGTTCTTCGCTTCGCTCCGGTACGCGTGCGGCTTTGGTCACACCCGTTGATCGTTGCTAACCGTGTCTTACTTGCGACGCGGCGGAGTGCGTGCGAGGCACTGCACCGCTGGCGCGATTAACGACTAAACGGCATTTAGCACAATGGAGACGACAACGATGAACGATTACAGCGAAAGACAAGAAGCGCGGCGCAACCGCTTGCAGGAGCGGGCCGCCAAGAAACGTCAAGCAGCGCGGGCC
>JBPCXM010000443.1:0-5351 GCA_051008535.1 Pseudomonadales bacterium
TTCAAACCGATGCGCACAAACTCGGTTAAACCGCCGGGGTCTTTTTCACGCGCGCCCCACTCGGCCAGTGCTTCCAGTATGGCGCGCAGATTACGAATAGGAATACCTTCGTTAACCAGGTTGCGCAATACCTCTGCAACACACTGCGGTGTAACCGCACGTAACACCTCCTTCACCAGGGCAGGGTATTCCTGATTGGCAACATCGAGCAAGTTACTGACTTCCTGCACACCCAGAAACTGGCCGGCGTTTTGGCGCAGCACAACGTCCAATTGCTCGGCAAGACTTTCATTTGGGTACGAGATCGGTACAAGCTCGCCCCCAGTTTCGTCACCAGAGGGTTGCTCCAGGACGTCGTTTTCTCCTACACCATCCCCGCTGGCAACGATGACATCAAAAATCAGAATGCGGTAATTGCGCTCGGCGAGACCCTCGCAGCAACGAAAACCAGGTTCCGGCAGCGGCGTACCGAGTTGTTCGCTAATCGCGTCGCGCACTTTCAGCAATCGCCGGCGCGAAGCCAAACCGGCAACGCGCTGCTCGGCCGCGGGAGCAAACTCTATCATCAGCGGCTGGGCAATGCCTGGCTGGGCAAAGCCCGGCGCCGAATCCATCGTTTCCAGCTCACCGGGCAAGACATCAAACTCATCGAGCGGCTGTCGCCGCAGTAATTTTACCCAACGCGGCAACACCTCTGGCGCGGCAAAATGCGCTGCCGCCATCAAGGCGCACGCTAGCGCGAGGAATACCATGGAGGGAAAGCCCGGCACCAGCGCAAACAACAGCGCAATAATGCCAGTCATCAACATAGCGCGCGGTTGCCCGCTGAGCTGGCGGCCGATCATGGCGCCTAAGTGTTTATCGTTGTCGTGATTGGTGGTACGCGTGACGATCAAGCCGGCGGACATGGCGCCCAACAGCGCGGGAATTTGCGCGACCATGCCATCGCCGATCGTGAGAATGGAATATATTTGCACCGCCTCGCCGATATCCATACCGCGCTGCAGCATACCGACCGCCAGTCCGGCCACCAGGTTAACGATTACAATAATAATGCTGGCGATAGAATCGCCCTTAACAAACTTCATAGCGCCGTCCAGTGCGCCGTTGAGTTGACTCTCCTGTTCCAACACCTTACGCTTGTTTTTAGCTTCGTCGTTGTCGATCAAGCCGGCGCGCAGGTCAGAATCGATGCTCATTTGCTTGCCCGGCATGGCGTCCAAAGTAAAGCGCGCGGCCACTTCGGCAACCCGCTCAGCGCCCTTGGCAATCACAATAAACTGCACCACGGTGATTATAATAAATACGACCAGTCCCACCACGAGGTTACCGCCCGCCACGAAGTTGCCAAAGGCGTCGATGATATTGCCGGCGTCGCCGTCCAGCAGAATCAGGCGCGTGGTAGCCACCGACAGGGACAGGCGGAACAAGGTGGAGATCAGCAGCACGCTGGGAAAGCTGTTAAATGCTACCGGTGTGGGGATATAAATCGCGATCAGCAACAGACCCATGCCCATGGCAATATTGACGCCCACCAGGGCATCTATCACCGCGACCGGTAAGCGAAACACCATCAGCGACATGATGATCAAGACGCCGAAGGCCAGCAGCACATCGCTGTAACTGCGTCCTGCAAGAACGTTGGCGCCCAGGGCGCGCATGCTACTCATCGAAAGACCGCCTGTTGTGTTAAGTTAGTGCGCATCCGGGAACACGCGTTTTCGTCATTCCTGCGCAGGCAGGAATCTAGTAAGTTGTTGATTCTGTAGATCCTCGCCTGCGCGGGGATACGCGCCCTTACCAAGAAACTGCCGTTTCTGGGCGGGCGCTAGTTAACGACGATGGATTTTACCGGCCGGAAGGCCACCCGGCGGTTGAGCGGATTTTTCGGGTCGCTACCGTCGTGCAGTTTGGTCTCGCCCTGCCCCACGGTGACCAGGCGTTTCGATGAAACCTGAAAGCTGTCGACCAGATATTTTTTTATCGCCAGCGCGCGCCGCTCTGACAAATCTTGATTATGTGCGTGTGTGCCGCGGGCATCGGTATGACCTTCTACCACCAACGCATGATCCTTGACGCGCTCCAGGGTCAGCATTTCTCCCACCGAATCAAGCAGCGGCAGGGATTCGGGCAGGATTTTGATTGAGTCCAGCTCGAAATTAATCATCATGCCGAAGAGGTCTGGCTGCTTCTCACGTTTTCCCTGCACGCTGCGGTAGCGGGGTTGGTAGAGAATATCCGCCAGTTCTTCCGGCGCCGGGGGTTGTGTGAAGATAGTGACGGCCGGTTCGGCGAGTGCGCGCTGGGCACTGTTGCTTAAAACCAAACCAAAAACTACCAATGCAAAGTAGAAAACATGAACTTTGCGCATGACGCACCTCCGAAGTTTGTTGTTAAGCGTGCTTCGTAGGTACCGGCGGAACGCTGAGGGGTTCAGATTAACAGCGCAAATACTGAGGGATTTTTGCAGCTAGCGAGGTCAAGCTTATGGCCCATAAAAAAAGTCCCTGCCTGTGGGGGCAGGCAAGGGACATAAAGAGCAGCTCGCGCATTGGGGGCAACGCGTTTGCTGCGTTGAGGGTCACTCTATTGACGTGTTCTTACGCCGTCATTGATATTTTTACCTACTGCGTTAATCACTTCCACAGCAGCTTTATATAACGCACTCGCTACCGCGGAATCTGCTTGTAAATCGATAGCGTCACTTGGCGAAGGATCATCACCTAGTGCGTCGGCTTTTGCTTGCAGAGCTTCATAGGCATCATCAATCGCGCGCCCTAAAGCTTCGGCGATGCCCCTAATGGTAGCTTTACCGCCGCCACCGCCACTTTTAGCGTCACCGCTACCTTTCACATCGGCGTCGCCTTTTCTGTCCTGAACAGCGTCATCCGTTACCCCGTCGTTGATGAGATCCCGGCCAATGCCGCCTGAACCGCCTGCATCCATCATACCGTCGTCACCTGCGCCGCCAGCATCCATCATGCCTCCAGAAGCGCTCTCTATTCGGTCTTTGACCGCATGCGCAAACGCAAGCAAGTCCCTTAGCTCATGCTCGTTTATCGGACCGTCACTGTTCGCGATCTGGTCCAGTTTGTCTTTCAGCGCGGTCGCCACGATCAGCAGGTCGCTCGTAGACAACTGGTTCAATATTTGCATCTGCACGTCGGGAGGCATGCTCAATATATCTTGAGCGGTTAACCCCAGCATCGTGTCCTCCACCTTCATGCCCTGTTTGTCGCCGCCGTGAGGATCCATAGCCGGCTTCTGCGCACCGTTCGCGTCCATACCCTGCACTTTCGAATCGGCGCTGGCGGTGAGTAAATCTACTGCTTTGCTCTCAAGGTTCGCATTCCCGCCCAACGCCGCATCAAGCTTATCCAATGCATCCAAAAATTGGTCTTTTGCAGCGTGATCGTCAATCTGGCTAGCAAGCCCTTTCAAATCATCAAAGCTGGCATTTTTAGGAATTTTAATCCCGTTCTGCTCAATCAGCGCTATCAAGTCCTGCGTAGCGTCTGTTGCAGCCGCTACATCAATCGGGTCACCCCTAAGTACGCCCTGCTGTAACCGATCAGTAAATGCGTCTGTCGGTTTTGCTAGATCGGGTCTGGTTTTTGCCAGATCATCCTCAAAATCATCAAGTGTGCTTAAGTCTGCTGCCAGATCTGGTGGAACAAGTCCCACGCCCGACGATTGCGAAATCGTTACATTGTTGTCGCCCATGGTTTTTCTCCTCTAACGGTTAACTGTGTTGTGGTCTAAGTGTTTGTTGAATTATCGATCCGCTTAACTGCTGTTTTGCGAACCCCCAATGACTGTTTTCCTGCGTGTTCCTATGACGCGATTCCTTAGTTCTCAGTAAACGCAATTTTTTTGCTTGCAACAATCGGGGTTTGCCCTATGTAGGGTTTACCCTATGCCACGCGCTGTGCACTAGGCGTACACCGCTGGCAGCGCATTGCGTTATGTTTAAGTACCCGCAGGACGCCGCAGCGTTCTGTTGGTAGTCATCGTGCGGCTAGGGTTAGCCCTGAGGGGTTTAAATCCGGATTCGGTAAGCCGTTGAATTTATGTGTTTGTGTGGAATCCTTCGTTGGAGCTCTGATCTTCAAACAGTGGATGGTAATAATAGGTTAGACGTCACAACCAAGTTCAGCAAACAACGCCTGTAGCGTTTACGCGCCTCGAAAAGCCAGCGCAAACAGCAGGAACGGTCTTTAGCAAATTACAACAGCTATTGTTACCGATGGCAGCAACGGGTTATGTGAAAAACATGGCCACGGCGGTAACAGGCGGTGAACGTGAGACACGGTCTTCCTTCTTGAAGGTGTGTTTTTGACCGCAAAAACGGGTGTTTAAGCTGAAATAATGGCCCTGTACAATGTCTTTTTCCTCTTAATTCAAAGCACTGGCGTGGTCCGACCCCATATGCCCCCAATAGTGACAGCAATACTTGAACCATCATCTTTTTGGTATTGCAGATGGATGTCGCTACCGTTAGCCTTAATCGATGTCTCATCCAAAGTCGCTTTAGGTCGGGCGGCATCGGTTTGCGAGTTATTTCCATCCAATGCCGCGTTCAGGTTATGCGTATTAGCATAGGTGTCATTGTTGCCGGTGATTGGCACCGCCATGATCTTGCTCTCCACAATAAAACACGCTGAATTTGGTAAGGTTGTATTAAAAAACAGACTCGAACATTTGAATAGCTATGGCTGACCCTAGCCTAGGGTTTCTGCGTTAGAGTTTGAGATTGCAATTTGATATAACACGCCAACCGTCCCCAGGGCACGACACACTTGCCGGGACCTCGCCAGGCGTGTTGCAAAGGCTTACTTACGAGTACTGGAAGCGGTTGGCTAGCCTGGAATGTTAGTACTCTCCCCCAGGTTTAGCAGCAGCGTCATCCTCCGGTTTAACAGTAGCATCGTGTGACGACACGTAACTTAGCGGGCTTTTAGTGACCGTGTCTATAGGGAATAAATCCTCAAGTGCACTTCCGCCTACCTTCTGCATTCCGTCGTCGTACTTCACTTCTTGCGGCGTCGCTGGCACGTCTTCCAATTTCACTAATAACTCATAGCGCGTCTTCAGCTCGGATGGGGTCAACGCGTCCTTGTCGACATTCTCTGCCGCCGCTTTTAAATCGCCTGCTTCTTGTAGTTGCTCCGGCGTCCAGTCATCTATTTTGGACAGGTCCAGTTCGACTTTGACATCATCTATTACCGTAGGATATATTCCGAAAGGTTCACGCCCCTCTGGTTGTTGATAGTATTCAACGCTAATCACATTGTCGTTCACTGAAACGTCTTTGGTCTTGTTGTCGCCGCGGTATTCCAGTTCGATGTTAC
>JBPCXM010000444.1:0-6311 GCA_051008535.1 Pseudomonadales bacterium
CTACATCTAACGGTTCGGTGATGGGTTGACGCAGCATTGGATTGAGTCTTGGCGCCAGGTAATTGGTTCGGCTACCGCAGAACAGCTCGCCTTTGCCATCTAACGGCTCACCTAAGCCGTCGATAACACGCCCCAAAAGCTCATCGCCTACAGCGATGCTATTCGAGCTTTGCCGTGCGTAAACCGCAGCGCCCGGCCGGAGTTGTTCCTGCCCGGTAAGAGTAACAAGGTACGTTTTTTCCGCGGCGAAACCGACTACTTCGGCTTCGACTGGGTCGTGTTCGGGATGCACAATAAGACAACGGCTACCGACGGCCGCACACAAGCCTTGCGCTTCGATAGTTAAGCCAACAACGCGTGTTAGGCGGCCCGCGACCTTGGGTTGTGCTTGAAACGTGTAGTTTTGTGCCAGCCGCGTGAGTTGTTCTATTGCCATAATTTTACTTCGTCTCTGCCGCAAGGTTAGCGTATAAAACGGCGATGGCCTGCTCCAGCCGCTCCGCAACGGTGTAATCGATAGATGCATGCTCGGTGGCGACTCTGCAATCGCCGCCACTTAAGCTCTCATCAATCTTTAGTTGCCAATCATTCGCTTCTACCGGGGCATGGTCACTGAGCAACTGGAAATCTTGCTCACTTACGAAAACGGTGACTGCTTTGTCGGGTACATTCACTGCACTCAGCGCGATGCTGATGGTTTCCTGCAGCGTAGTCGTGTTGAGCGATAATTCGCACCGAACGACCGCGCTGGCGACTTTGCCCACCAGTTCGACAATAGCATTTTGTAGCGCGTTGTTATGCAAGCTTATGGCGGCGGGTAAGCCAGAGTTTGTTTCTTCTAAAGTGGCGTGCAAGGCTTTTATTTGTTCGCTCGCCGCCTGCAACCCCTGTTGCATACCGTCAGCCTGCCCAGCTAGCAATCCTTGCTGATACCCGCGCTCACGACCCTCAGCCTCGGCGGTGACGATCAATTGTTCCAGTTCGACGCTGGTCAATTTTGTTCGAACGGCAGGAGGTGCCGAGGCGGCGGGCTCATTACCATCAAATGCAGTTAGGCGAGATGCAAGCGTTTGTTCTTCTGCTCCGCTGTCCTGCGTGCGATAAACAACGGATTTGCCGCCAACATTCGGCATCTGCCATGTTTTGCAATCGCCAACGGCTTGCATGGGAATTCGTTGCGTGCCATCCGTGGCTGCCGGTTTATCCATCACAGCATTTCGTCGCCGGAACCACCCAGAGATATTTCGCCCGACTCAGCCAGACGACGCGCCACCGTAAGCATCTCTCGCTGTGCGGTCTCGACCTCGCTGAGTTTGACCGGCCCTTTAGCTTCCAGATCATCGGCCAGCAACTCGGCGGCACGTTTGGACATATTGCCGTATATTTTGGCGCGCAATTCGTCGCTGGCGCCTTTCAAGGCAATGATCAGCGAATCGCTGGCACTTTCGCGCAGTAGGGCCTGAATGCCACGATCGTCGACGCTTAGCAGGTTCTCGAACACAAACATCAAATCGCGGATATTGGCCGACATATCGGCGTCAACTTCCGTCAATGCATCGAGCACCGAGTTTTCAATTTTGGTATCCATATGGTTGAGAATATCGGCAACCGCCTTTTGACCACCCATAGTGCGCGCCTGCGATTTCGCATAGCCTGCGAATTGTTTTTCCAGCGTGTCGTTTAGCTCCTGCAGCGCGGCGGGGTGTACTGTATCCATATTGGCGACTCGCTGCACAATTTCCAAACGCGAGTCCTCATCGAGGAAGGACAAAATTTCGGCAGCCTGATCGGCTTCCAGATAAGACATGACAATCGCTTGAATCTGTGGGTGCTCGCTGCGAATAATGTCGGCCACGGTGCGCGCGTCCATCCACTTTAGCGTTTCAAGCCCTGAACTCTTGCCACCGAGGAGAATGCGATCTACAAGACTGTTAGCCTTGTCTTCGCCAAGGGCTTTGATCATTACTTTGCGTATGTAGTTGTCGGAGTCGAGACCCAGTCCGGTCTGACCGCCGGAGTCAGCGAGAAAATTGCCAACGGCAGTCTCCACCTGTTCCTGCTGAATGTCTTGCAACTGCGACATTGAAGTACCAATGGCTTGCACTTCCTTCGGTCCCAGGTTTTTCAAAATGGCGGCTGCCTCAGTCTCACCCAGACTCATCAAGAGAATGGCCGCCTGGTCAATCTTTGGCAGCGGCTTTGACTTAGCGCTGTCATCAGTCACCGTCGGCTACCCATTTTTTAATAACTTGCGCGACTCGATTGGGATCATCGGCGATCAGAGTTTTTATTGAATCGAGTTGCTGTTCAAACGAGCCGCCCGGATTAGGTAACATCGCCGCGTCGCCGCCACCCGAAAGGGTGACGGCCGGTTCGCTTTGTAATAACTCATCAGCCATCGCGCTTTGTGGTGCAGCAGCACCCTCCCCGGTTGATGCGTCGGTTAATGCCGGTATCGTTTTTACACCAGCACTGAGATTGCGCAATACGGGGCGCAATACACCGAAAACCAATATGAGAACGAAGAGACCACCACCAACTTGTTTTAATGTAGTCATAAACCAGGGCTGCTGCCAGATAGCGAGTTCGTCGGGAGCAGGCAAATCCGCGACCTGTACGAAGGCAGAATTAATCACGTTGACACTGTCGCCGCGCGTTGCGTTAAAGCCGACGGCATCTTTCACCAACTGCGTGATACGCTCCAGCTCGGCCGGCTCCCAGGCCTTGGAAGTCGCTTCACCTTCGGCAGCATCGCTTACCGGCAAGTTGTTGACCACCACCGCAACCGACAAACGTTGCAGCTTGCCGACTTGATGGCGAGTGTGGCTAATGGTGCGATCCAGCTCGTAGTTACGTGTGCTCTGTTTGCGGCTAGTGCCGGCGCCGTTGGCCGAGCCAGCTGACGCGTTCGCACCGGCTGCTGGGCTTCCGTTAACCGTCGCTTCTTCCGGTGGCTGATTACTCAACGCGCCTGGTACACCGCTCGCTGCGCCTTCACCGCCGGCACGTTGTTCTTCCAGAGTTGCTTCGCTACGCACCGAGGGCAAGTCTGGATTAAAGATCTCATCAGTTTGCTCCATCTGCGTGAAGTCAACTTCGGCGGTCACTTCGGCGCGATAGTTACCAGCACCAATAATTGGTTGCAGAATACTCGTTACCCGATCAGAAATTTTACCTTCGACTTTGCGCACGTAATCGAGTTGTTTGCCGGCCATCTCAAAGTCCTGGCCGACATCGGCGTTGGACAACAAATTGCCAAGCTGGTCGACAATGGTAACCTCTTCAGTGGACAGTTCGGCAATACTGGAAGATACCATATTACGAATCGCTTTCACCTGCGCCGGCGTTATGTTACGTCCCGCGAACAGCTCCAAAAATACCGAGGCTCGCGGTTTTCTTGCATCACGCACAAACACCGATCGCGCCGGTATGGCGAGATGCACTCGCGCACTGCGCACGGCGTGAATACTGCCTATTGTGCGCGCCAGCTCGCCCTCCAAACCGCGTCGGTAACGCGCCGTTTCTAGAAACTGTGAAGTGCCCAGTGGTTGTTCCTGGTCAAGCATTTCCATGCCGACCGGCGATTGGGCGCCAAAGCCGCGCGCAGCCAGTTTGAGGCGAACACGGTGCAGTTGGTCAGCCTCTACCAACAGCGAACCGGAGGAAGCATCGATTTTGTATTTAATCTGGTCGCCGTCGAGCACGCCCATGATTTCATCGGTGTTAAGGTTTTCCATGCTGCCAT
Organism: Pseudomonadales bacterium; assembly: GCA_051008535.1. Classification (GTDB taxonomy): domain Bacteria; phylum Pseudomonadota; class Gammaproteobacteria; order Pseudomonadales; family JAUIET01; genus JBBKXJ01. The sequence goes on from JBPCXM010000444.1 coordinate 3,746, forward strand.
ATAACGGCCTGAAGTCTCCCTCCTGACTCCACAGCACAACACCGAAGCCAATCGCAACGCTGGCAGCTAGACCAACCATAAGGCCAACCTGACGTAAAAAATGTAAACCGGAAAACCCGGTAAAACCTTTTAGTGTTGCTGATTCCGCTGCCGCCATTGTCTACATCCTTAAACGGGCATATTCATGACTTCCTGGTACGCTTCCACCAGTTTATTGCGCACCTGTGTCATTGCTTGAAACGACACGGCGGATTTTTGCGAAGCGACCATCACATCGCTCAATGATACTTTCGGGTCGCCCAACTCGTAGGCTTTGGCCAGCGCTCCCGATTGTTTTTGGGTAGCGTTGACGCTGTCTATGGCGGAAGTCAGCGCTGTCTTGAAGCTTGCCTCACCCGGCGCGCGAACATCCACCGCATTCCCGACCGCGACATCTCCGCCCGCTGCCGGGTTAATACCTTGCGCCTGCGAGCGCATGACGCGCATTTGCGCCAGTACGCTGTCTATTTCAACCCGCGTTGTGTTCATGCCTTCCCCTGTTGCCTGTCAATTCCTTGTCGCTGTGTGTCGCCGCCGCTAAATTGCTGTTCGCATTGCGCCGGATTCTTGACGTTTGTTACCCCAACGTTAAGGCTCACGCGGCTATTCCAATGATTTTGGTTTACTCTCGGGGGTGATAAAGCAATATAGGGGCCAACTTCTCAAGGACGAGGTTGTGTACAGATATATTAAGTATATACATCGTACCCCAAAGTGACTTCACACGACGCGCAGACGGAAATCGCTTGGCGCTGCTGTTGGCAAAGTCATTCAGTGTGCGCGTGCACGCATCAACAAAGGAACCCTAAACGAGCATAAACCAGGCAAAAAAAGCAAACAACGACAAGACCAAACGCCAAACCGCGAAAGTCTTTATGTCGGGTCCATCGCAAGCCGTTCGCATCCCGCAGGCCTATCGGTTTGCCTACGATACGGTGACCGTACGCAAAGAGGGCGGATCGTTCAATCTGTATACGCCATCACAGATTCCACCTTGGCCTAACCGCGGCAAGTACAAAACGAGAGTTCGATCACCCCGAAATACCAAATCTTGTCGATTATTAAATAAGCAATAATCAACGAGTCTCTTTACATGCAGCATTCCAGCCGCACCCAACTGATACGGGCTGTATTGCCCCTCGTCCTCAGCACCCTGCTACACCAAGGCCAAGCGCATGCCGGAGCACCGGCGGGCGCAATCCCGGTTGATATCACGGGCGAACTCACCGTGTTGTATGCCGATGATTTCGAGAACAAGCGCGCCGACCTACAGTATTTCATCGAGGACAAGCAGAACAAAAAGCGCTTCCGGCTGCATTTCGATGGTACGCCGCCGGGTCATTTACGTACCGGGAAAACAATCACGGTGCGCGGGAAGGCAAAGGGTAAAATGGTCTATCTCGCGGCCGATGGTGCCGAATCTCCGAATACTGAAAACGTCACAGTGGCTGCGGCGGCCGTAGCCGGCGAGCAAAAAACGCTGGTTATGGTGGCCGACTTTGTCGATGCCAGCGCCTCCTGCTCGGTCGATGAAGTACGCGATTTGATGTTTGCCGACCCCGAGGACAACTCCATCGACGACCTCTACCGCGAAACCTCGTTGGGCCAGGTTTCGTTCGCTGGCGATGTGGTAGGCCGCTACAGCATAGCCTACTCAAGCACAGATACTTGTGATGTCAACGCCTGGGCAGCCGCTGCAGATGCTGCGGCACAAAACAGTGGGGTGGATTTAAGCCTTTACGATAGGAAGGTCTATGTACTCCCGGAGGCGAATACCTGCGGCTGGTCGGGTCTGGCCTCGCTTGGGGGCAACCCGAGCTATGCCTGGATATTACGCTGCGACCTCGACGCGGTTTACGGTCATGAACTCGGCCATAACCTGGGCATGAACCATGCCAGCACACTCGCCAATGAGTACGGCGACACCACTGACATTATGGGTTCGGCGATGTCCGGCTTGCGGCAAATCAATGGCGCGCATCAGGAACAGATGGGCTGGCGCTCGCCCAACAATATTCTGACCGTTACTCAGGGAGGCACTTTCGATATCGCCCCGCTGGAACTCGGCATTGAAGAGGGCCTGGCGCCGCAAATTCTCAAGATCGCAAAACCCGACAGCGGCGAAACCTACTACCTTTCGTATCGGCAACCGATAGGGTTCGACGCCAACCTGTCAACCACCCTCACCGAGCGCCTGCATGTGCATCTTTACAACGGTAACGGTGGCCGCACGACGCTGTTGGCTGGGCTGCTGCAGGGAGCAAGCTTTGTTGATGACGCGAATGGCATCACCGTGACCCATGTGAGCCACACGCCCGCTTATATCACCGTGGAGGTGCAGCTTGATGGCTCCACCCCGGCGTGCACAGCCACGGCGCCCCTCGTTAGCCTCTCGCCTGCCAGCCAAAGCGCCGAAGCTGGCAGTACTCTGAACTACACCGTTTCCGTCACCAATACCGATACCAGTGCCTGCGCGAACAGTAGCTTTGCATTAGACGATAATGTCCCGGCCGGTTGGACTGGGGCG
>JBPCXM010000445.1:0-9989 GCA_051008535.1 Pseudomonadales bacterium
ATAGGCTATCAATGAACAACTACAATTATTCCCACACAAAGCACCTGTGTAATACAGCTCAGGATGTAAATACCTACGCAGAGTGCTGTAAAATTTTGCCGCAGTCAGATTGCGAGTCAGCAAAAAAGGAAATTTCACAATGGTCGGGCTATGCAGCGACCGCTCTGATCGAACTGGACGATATTGCGGCGGCTGTGGGTGTGCAAAGTTTGCTGTACAAGGACGAATCCACGCGTTTTGGCCTGGGTTCATTTAAAGCTTTAGGTGGTTCCTACGCAGTAATTCATTTGGCTGAAGACTATCGAGCCACTCATGGTAGTTTGGATGGTTTCGCGGTTGCAACTGCAACTGATGGCAATCACGGTCTCTCGGTTGCCTGGGGAGCGCAGAGTCTCGGCCTTGAGTGCCATATTTTTGTTCATGCGCATGTCAGTCAAGCGCGCAATGACGCTATGTCTGCATTGGGTGCGGAAGTTCATCGAATAGATGGTAACTATGATGATTCTTTGCTTGAGTGTGTTGAAACAGCTGAAAAGAAAGGTTGGCAGATTGTGTCAGATACCAGCTGGGCAGGTTATGAATCTGTGCCTGTGCATGTGATGGCGGGTTACTCTGTTATGGCAGCCGAAATTATTAATCAACTTGATGGCCAAATTCCCAGCCATATGTTTATTCAGGCAGGTTGTGGTGGCTTGGCAGGAGGCATGCTTGCTTATCTGTGGCAATTTTGGAAAGAGCAGTTACCGACCATTGTTATCGTTGAGTCTGAATTATCTGACTGTGTCTACCAAAGCCTGGAAGCCATGAATATTAAGCTGGTTAACGTCACCGAAGAAACAGTTATGGCAGGTTTATCTTGCGGGGAAGTGTCCAGAATTGCTTGGCCGCTGTTGCGTAAGGGCGTGCGGCATGTGATTACTATTCCGGATGATGGAGTCGTCCCTATGATGAATTGGTTAGCGAAACCTGAAGCTGCCAAACGGCCTGCCATTGAAGGAGGTGAATGCTCGGCTGCCAGCTTAATTGCATTGATGGCCGCGGCTTCAAACAATGAGTTAAGGGAAGACATAGGGCTAAATCAGCAATCGACTGTGCTAGTCATTGGCACAGAGGGTGCTACGGACCTGGAGTTTTATAACAGCGCGGTCAATGATGGCCAACAATTTTGAATCAGGTAGTACCGAGGTTGCTGCGGCTGTCACATTTGACGAAGCAATGGACAAAATAACCGATAAAGGGAGGTTGTTTGAGTGATAACTAACAGCGCGTGGGTATACGACCCCGGCAGCGTTAAGCTTGTCAAGCAATTTCTCAGTCAGCGCTAACACCCTTTAAAACCTCTCGAGTCAAATCCCAGCGATCGAAACCCTGTGCACCGTAATCAAGGCCGCGACGCACGATCACAAGGTCGCGTGATGGAACGACAACAACGTATTGTCCGCGGTTACCTGCCGTAGAATACGCGTCTTTTGGCACATCTTTACGATCGTCGGGTACCAGCCACCATTGGCCGCCGTATGCCTTGCCCGTTTTCGCCGTTGCCGGCGCTGGTGTGCGCACGAAATCGATCCAGTCTTGTGAAATCAGACGTTCGTCACCCCAAATGCCGTTCTGCAAATAGAGTAAACCGAAACGTGCGAGGTCACGAGCATTTGTATACACCTGACTGCTGAGAATGAAATCGCCAAAACGATCGGTACTTAACAGCGTGTTACGCATGCCAATGCGGTCGAGTAGGGCACGGCGTGGAAACTCGAGATAGGTTTTGTCATCGCCTAGCGCATTTTTCATCGCCTTAACCGCGAGCAGGGTGTCGTAATTTTCATACTCCCATGCAGTACCAGGTTCGCGAATCAGTCCACGCTGCCGAGCACTCGTCGTGGAGCTGGCGCCGGCCCAATAGGCTAAACCGGACCCGGTCGCGTATTCCATGTTAAAGCTGTCGACAGGATAGAGCCCACTCGACATATTCAGCACGTGACGTAATGTAATGGCGTTGCGTGGGTCTTTGCCCGGAGAGTCGACCCTTGGTAGCCAATCGACAGCTAACGGTGCGTCGAGCCTGAGCCGGCCTGAATCGACCAACATGCCAATGAGAGTCGCGGCGATGCTTTTGGCGGTTGACCATGTGCGGGTGCGCGTATTCATGTCGATACCCGCAGCGTATCGTTCGTGGATAATATCACCCCGCTGGAGCACGATCAGGCTCAAGGTCACTTGCTCGGCCGACTTACGATTGAACGCCCAGTCGGAGGCGGCTGAGATTGCTATGGGGTCGACGCTGTCGGGTAGCAGTTTTGCCGTGATTAGGTCACCGTTCGGCCACGGTATTTCGCCCGGCTTGCCATCTATAGGCGGTAACGCGAGCACTGGTAGCGAGTCAATATCTTCGAAACTCTGGTCCGGCGCCATGACCACGCAACCGAGGCCCTGCCGAAACGCTGCCCGCACGATAGGGCCAGCATCCGCGCCACCGACCGCCACGGCTTTACGCTTACGGTCGATCAGATATTCGCCTTCGTCTGCCGTACCCACCGGCTTCGCTATGTACGCGAGTTCCTGCTCAAAGATTTGCTTGAGTACGCGCTTGGAGGTAAACAATCCGTTGCACATGAGGACTGCCTGGACACCATTGCGGATAAGAAGGCGGTTGGCACCGAAGTAATCGTAGCTGTCGATCTGCTCGGCGTGTGTCGTTTGAAACCCCGAAATCACCATAGCGAGACAGGCTATGACAACAGATATATATACATGCATGTTTGACTCCTCGCACTTGGATATATGCACCCACAATCACAAATCCTATTTCCCGGCTGATGTTGGCGATGAAGGGTGCGCTGATCTATAGCGAATCGCCTCTTTATCCTTTATCAATCGACCCCAATAGATATTGTAGGGATGAATGAACGTGGTCGTTTTACCATGACTCATTAGTGAGCGTTTTTCATTGCGCCAATGGAACAGTCCACCTTCCAAATTGTAGCTCTCTCTGGCATGCTTGCTCCCAACCAAGTCGATAACGCGAGATGCGAGCAACGATGAACGACGACCGACGGAGCAATAGAAGACGGCGGTTTTGCCCTCAAGACGGTCACTGTGCTGGGTTATAAAATCAGCTGGCTTGATGTCAGGGTCGACACGAATAGCGCCATCAAGATGGCTGACGTTGTACTCCGCTTCTTTGCGAACATCAAATACAACGACGTTGTCTTTATTCATTGAGGAGAATTCATCCGCGTCAATGTGACGCACATTTTGGTGGCGCTTTTCTATGTCCCGCTGGATTTTTTCTAGCGCTGGGTCCATCGCGACCACATCTCCCGCAGCGATAGCTAACACAACGGCAGCAACTGTTGCTGCCCACAAATATGATCTTGACACCATTAACATCGCTGTTATTCCTTCAGTGTGTCTGCACGTCGAAAACTGCTTGGTATGAATGGAAGCCACAAACTCCACATGAGAGATGCGGGTTTTTGTGTTTGATACTCCGGTAGGCCGATAGTCATGCCGTCATGACCCTCGCTAGGCTGTGACTGATAGGAGCGGAACAGGTGATCCCAAACCGACAAAAAAAATCCGTAATTGCTGTCTGTTTCCGAACGAATAATCGAGTGGTGGATACGGTGAAAATCGGGGGTAACAATAACTTTTCTGAATACGCGGTCAAGATACTGTGGCAATCGAAAGTTTGCATGATTAAACATCGCAGATGCATTAAGCAATAGTTCAAAAATAAAGACGCCGACCACAGGTGGGCCAAGCAGCGCGATGCCAAGCAGTTTGTACGCCATGGAAATGACAATCTCAATGGGGTGAAATCTGACGCCCGTCGTTACATCAAAGTCTCGGTCGGCATGGTGTACCTTGTGGAAGATCCAGAGTAACGGTAATTTATGGAAGGCGACGTGCTGAATATACACCAGCATATCTAAAATCATGACGGCGATGACGACTTCCAACCAGAAAGGTAGTGCGACTAGGGATAGAATGCCCCAGCCCTTCGTCAGCGCAAGTTCCGCCATGCCCACCGCGAGAATCGGAAAAGTAATGCGCAGCAGCATGCTATTGACGAAAACCAGTGCAGTATTCGTCAGCCAACGATGTGCCCGCGGCATTGTTCTCTCTTTACGTGGTGCTACTGCTTCAAGGATTGCCATAGTTGCAAACACGCCTGCAAACACGGCCAGCCGAATCGCGCTTTCATTTTGATCGAGTAAGCTCATGAGAATAGACGCAAATGCGAGAGCCCCGCGGCGGCGTAGATGGCATCCAGAGTTTCCTGTTGACATAGTACGCCAGCACCCTCCGTGGGCAAGGGCGCACCGCTTTCGATCGCGTCCAGCACAGCCGACAATTGATGCGTGTAAGTACTGACACGACTAATTGGCGCGACTTTTTGTTGACCGCTCGCTGCTAACTTCAAGCTGGCACCGGAGTGTGGAGATATCGGATTGATAAAGTCGATCTGGCCTTTCGTGCCAACAACGCACAACCTTGCCGAAAATATCTGGTTTGGCGCCATCGATGCAGCCAGTCTGGCTTTGATTCCATTCGGGAATGTAAGATCCGCTGCCATGCTCTCATCAACACCCGAAGGTGTCATGGTCGCTGTTGCGGCAATAGAGGAGGGCGCCGTGTTTGTCACGCTTAATACCCAGCTGACAGGATAACAACCGAGGTCCATCATCGCCCCTCCGCCAGTCTCTGGCCGGTGGCGAATGTCTACACCATCATCTGAAATCGGTACATTGAAGGCGGCATCAACCTCCTTGATATCACCTATGCTACCTGCTGAGATCCAATCCAGAAAAATTTGAAAGGCGGGATGATAGCGGTGGTGAAACGCTTCAATGAGGCGAACACCTGATGCGCTAGTCGCGTCAATCATTTGCCTCGCTTCATTGGCATTCATAGCGAGCGGCTTTTCACAGAGTACGTGTTTGCCCGCTTGTAAAGCTTCTATCGTCCATGCTGCGTGCAAACTGATGGGGAGAGCGTTGTAGACGAGATCGATATCTGCCGCAGAAACGAGGTTGGCATAATCGTCGAATATTGAGGTGACGCCGTGCTGGTCGGCGAATGCTTGCGCTCGCTGCCGATCGCGGGCGGCGACGCCATGCAGCACCGCTGAGGGCATCACTTTCGCCGGAGCAATTATCGCTGAAGAGGTAATTCTGGCCGCACCCAATAGCCCAATGCGCATACGCTCTCCGTGTTTAGGTTTTCTTACTCGCCACTGGCAAGCTGTGAACATGTGTCCACTAAGACTGGACCGGACTAATTTCGAACAAGGTAATTTCGCTGCGTGTACCGAGCCGCATGGTTGGCCCCCAGGTACCTGTGCCAGACGAAACATAGAGATGGGATTTTCCATGCTGGAACAATCCTTTCGCCTTTTCAAACACGCGATTTACTACCAAGTTAAAGGGCACGATTTGACCGTTGTGGGTATGCCCACTGAGCATTAGATCAACCCCAGCACGAGCCGCCGCTTCGTGGCCGCGCGGTCGATGGTAGAGTAGCAGCACATACTTGTGGTCGTGGATTTCGATTTTCGCCAGCTCACGCTCAACCTGCAGGTGGTCATCCATATCATCAATACCGATAACCTGTAGATGATCTTCATGCAACGTCGCATTGCGCAATACATTCACCCCAAGATTGCACAAGCGCTGTACAATGTCTTCCAGGTCTTCGTACTTTTCGTGATTGCCAATGGAAAAATATGTGGGGCCTGTCACCCGTCGCAGCGCTCCGAGTTGATTCTCGTCAATGCCATGGGCATCGATAAAGTCGCCGGTGATACAGAGGAAATCTGGCTCTAGGGCGTTGACTTTGTCGATTACATGTTCCAGAAAATGCTGGCTGCGGGAACCGATATGAACGTCGCTGATTTGTGCGAAGCGCAGCGGTCGCTGCAGTTTATCGCTAGGCAACTGCACCGTCACTATAGCGGGAGAGAGGGCGTTGGCGATGCTGTAAACGGTGAGCACGACCGCGGTTCCAAATACCAGCCAAGCTGCCATCATTGGCTGCAACCAGCCGAACAAAACCGGCAACTCCACGAGTAACATCAGGCACAGCACCACCGGGCTAATGCCAAGCCAGATATCGGCCGCGGAACGCAACCACTTTGCCCATCGCTGTTTGGGGTTTCGCAGCACAACGCGAGAAAAAATCTGACTGAAAAACAGTGGTAAAAATACGAGCAGCGTTGGCCAGAAGCCTAGTCCGAACCAACCACACAGGCGCAGCACGGGATAGGCAAACAGAGGAATATGCAACAACAGCGCGATAGTGGCAAAGCGCTGCCTAGCCCGTAAAAGAATCGAGCGGCTGGTAGTCATGATTGACAGTTTATACGTTAGCGGTCGCTATTCATAAAGTTTTAGCGTTGCCGCCTATTCACCAGCTTCGGTTCGGGTACAACTCTGGCTGAGCTGCGTACGCGGCGAACTAAACGGCCACGGCGCAGAATCATCCACGCTTTCGTGTTGCGACACGACCGCCTGGTCAAGGCTGTCTAGTCGACCCACATGCCAAAGTGCAGTCACAAAGGCGAGACTGCCAAAGACAACCGCGCCGGCCATCTCACCGGCCAGTACGCCGGCGGCGCCAAACCAGCGCGAAAAAAGGTAAACCAGCGGAATTGTGCCAAGCGACATGCGTAAGAAATTAAAAAGTGTGGCGAGGTACGCCCTGTGAAGATTGTTAAAGGATGCGTTGGCGATAAACAACATACCGTTGAACATAAAGCCTGCGACCAGCCAGTGGGTATAGAAATGGATCAGATCGGCAGCGTCGCCGCCAGCGTCAAAGGCGCGAACAATCGAACCATTAAGTAAAAACAGCATCAGCCAAACCACCAGACTGTAGCCAACATTAAGCAATAACGCACTCATCAAACTTTGCCGTACGCGCAAATACAGCCCAGCTCCCGCATTCTGCCCGACGATCGGACCGATGGCACTGGATAGAGAAAAAACGGCAGCAAATGCCACTGGCGTGATCCGTCCGAGGATGGCGGCACCCGCCACAGCACCATCACCGAAGCTTGCCATCGTCTTGAGCACATAGGCTGCACCGATAGGTGTGGCCAGATTAGTGAGCAGCGCGGGTGCTGCTATTGGGATAATTGCGCTCATATCGCGCCGCAGTTTGAGCCAACGAAACTGCGTGGGTAGTGCGTGGACGAAAAATAAGGCGCGGCAAGCAATCAATAGCAGAACGACACGAGAGGCGAGCGACGCCACTGCCGCGCCTTCGATACCCCAGCCCAGGCCGAAGATGAAAACCGGGTCCAGGACAGCATTAGCCAGTGCGGCCCAAAGGGTGACATACATTGAGCGACGGGCATCACCCATTGCTCTCAAGGCGGCGGCTGCACATAGTCCCACTGTTAGTAGCGGTGTCGTTGGCAATAAGATATTGCTGTAAGCGCTAGCAAAGACCAGGGTCTCGCCACCAGCACCGAGAAAAACCAGTAGTTGGTCTCGGTAGAACCACGCTGGTAGTGAAATAAACGCTGAGATTAAACCGCTGAAGACCATCACGCTGGTACAGTAATCCCCAGCCTGCTCCCGATCGTGGGCTCCCTCGGCGCGCGCCACTAACGCGCCCATCGCAATCTGTAAGCCTATGCTAACGGCGGTTAGGAAAAACAACAAAGTGCCGGAAAAGCCAATCGCCGCGGCCAGTTCTTCCTGCCCAAGCAGACTGAGGAAGTACATATCTACCAGGTCAACAGTAAACAAGGTTAGTAGACCTACCGCACTGGCGCTGGTCATCACGATAATATGCTTGGTAGGCGAACCGCGAGTAAAAACTGCTTTTTGCATGAGTGAGAATCAAACGGGAAAAAATTGACGCGCTATATTACTCTGGACATTGCAACAACACACGCGGGCGGCAAGTCAGGCACATACTTTGTTCGATAATCTGCGCTAGAATGACATGTTTTTTAGGCTGGATATCCACACATGACGGCTTCTATTCCCGATATTAGTGCACCCTCGCAACTGGAACCGGAAGACTGGCAGGCTTTCCGTGAGCAAGCGCACGGCGCCCTCGATGCAACGCTAGACCACATTCAGCGGCGCCCAGAGCAACCCGTTTGGCGGGAGATTCCAGACCGCATCAAAAAGCTGAACGATACACCGCCCGCAGCCGGCACTTTGCTCGAAGACATAATTCAGGAAGTGAGAGACGACATATTGCCTTACACACTGGGGAACACCCATCCACGTTTTTGGGGTTGGGTACACGGCTCCGGAACTGCGAGCGGTGTTATTGCGCAAATGATGACCGCGGCCATCAACGCTAATATGGCGGGTAGGGATCATGCCCCCATTTACGTGGAGGCACAGGTCATTCATTGGATGCAAACGCTGTTTGGCCTGCCGGAAGGTGCCAGCGGTATTATGTGTACCGGTACTTCTAGCGCGACCTTGTTGGGTCTGGCTGTGGCCCGGCAGCGTGCCGTGGGCAGCAAGGTTCGACGTTACGGTAATTCAGCAAACCCAGGGTTGGTTGCCTACTGCTCACAACAGGCGCACGTTTCAGTCGTCAAAGCTATCGAACTGCTGGGCTTGGGTAGCGATGCGCTGCGCAGTGTGCCGGTGAGTGAAGATTACTCGATGGACTGCACAGCTTTGGAGGAAATGCTAAGCAGTGATCTGCAGCAAGGACTGAAGCCTTTTGCTGTGATTTCAACGGCCGGCGGTGTCAATACCGGGGCGATCGATGACCTCGTCAATGTGAGTCGCGTTTGTCGTGAGACGGGCACATGGCATCATGTTGACGGTGCGTTTGGTGCGCTGGCGATACTCTCCGACCATCTTAAACCACAGTTGGAAGGAATTGCAGATGCGGATTCAATCGCCTTTGATTTCCACAAGTGGATGCATGTGAACTATGCCGCCGGTTGCCTGTTGGTACGCGACGGTGCAATACATCGGCAAACTTTCGAAACATCTGCCGCTTACCTCCAAAATGAAACCCGAGGCCTGGCCGGAGGAGGCCCATGGCCCAGTGAATATGGCATCGATTTGTCCCGCGGCTTTGCCGCTTTGAGTGTCTGGTTCCAACTAAAGGAAATGGGCACCGAAAAATTGGGGCGAGCCATCTACCGAAACTGCTTGCAAGCGAAATGGCTTGGCGCCTGCGTCACTCAAAGCACAGACCTTGAGTTATTGGCGCCGGTTGCTCTCAATATCGTCTGTTATCGTTTCTGCCATTCAGCGTTATCCCCAAGCGAGCACAACGAACTCAACAGGCGGATCGTCGTTGAGCTGCAGTGTCGCGGCATTGCAGCGCCATCCAGTACCTCGTTGCAGAGAGTAGCAGCGATTCGGGTGTGTGTTACCAATCATAGAACCCGCAAAGCCGACCTGGAGGAACTGCTCAAAGCAACCCGGCAGATCGCGGCCGAACTGCTAGCGGTAGAATACGGCAAGGAAATTGAAACAGCAGGTTGATATGCTTTACTACTCAAATTTTTCAAGAATAAAACGAGGTGTCTTGCGCTACCTATGTGCGTTGCCGATGCTGCTGCAAGCAGGTTGTGATGGCGACGGCCCTCTGTTTCCCCAGCCACCGCCGCTAGCGAATAATTACCCGCTCTCCAGCAGCACCAGCGTACCGGAAGGTATCAGCTTTGACCCCCTGGAACGGGCTTTCTATGTCACAGGGCTCGGCGACGGCAGTATTACGCGGGTCGCTAGTGATGGTACTGAAACGATGTTTCGCGAAGCCGACAATAATGCCGAACTGCTAGGCGCCAAGGTCGACGCGCAACGCCGCGTCATTTGGGTTTGCGCAGGGTTTCGCGACGCACCTACCAGTGACAGCCTACTCGGTTACGATCTGCAGTCTGGATCACTGTTACATGATGTTTCGCTGAGCAGCGCTGCGAGTGGCGCGCAATGCAACGATCTGGCTATCGCGAATGATGGTAGCGTATATGTTACCGACCCTAGCAATGCCAA
>JBPCXM010000446.1:0-4442 GCA_051008535.1 Pseudomonadales bacterium
TTCGGCATGACCACGCGGGACGAAAAGATCGAAATCTCCATCGATGGCGAGCGCATGGCGTTAATGGAGATGGATCAATGGATGCATGTGTCCGATCCCAATGGCGTCAACATGAAGTCGATGCCCATTTTTGTGACGGCCGGACCTCATCGCGTTTCAGCTGCCTTCCTGAAACAGTCCGAGGGGCCCATGCAAGACATGCTGTCACCCCATCAATGGTCACTGGTGGACAGGAATATCGGGGTCAGGGCCTATGGCATTACAGCGCCGGCTCACCTAAAAGATCTGGCAATCGACGGACCCTACAATACGACCGGCGTTTCAGCCACACCCAGCAGGCAGAAAATCTTCAGCTGCCGTCCAACGTCGCCAGCTAACGAAATGGCCTGCGTCGAAGAAATCCTCTCCCGTCTTGCCAATCAGGCCTATCGGGGCAAATTCGATGTAAGCATGCTGGAAGACCTAAACTCATTCTATCTGCAGGGTGCTGAGATCGGCGGATTCGAAAACGGCATCAAGACCGCACTCCAGGCCATACTGGCCAGTCCGGATTTCGTGTTTCGGCTGGAAACGACACCGGCGGATGTGCACCCCGGGGAAGTGTTCCAGCTCGCCGATATTGACCTGGCTTCTCGCCTTTCCTTTTTTCTATGGGGAACGCCACCGGACGAAGAGCTAATCAAGCTGGCACGAACCGAAAAACTATCAAAACCATCTGTCTGGGATCGGCAAGTAGAGCGCATGGTTGCCGACCGACGCACCAAAGCCCTGGGTTCTCGTTTCGCGGGTCAATGGCTACGTTTGGAAGACCTGGAAAAGGTCCATCCAGATCGACAGCTGTATCCCGATTTTAATCAGCAGCTGGCCGACGCTATGCGGGTTGAAACAGAGATGTTCTTCAACCACCTGGTGAAAGAAGACAACTCAGCCTTAGAGTTATTCACCGCAAATTACACTTTCGCCAATGAAGCGCTTGCAGAGCACTATGGCATCCCCGACGTTGCCGGCGACCGCTTTCGCCTGGTGCAGCACGCCGATCCCAACCGCAAGGGCATACTGGGGCATGGCAGCATTCTCACACTGACCTCTCACGCTAGCCGAACGTCACCTGTTCTGCGCGGTAAATGGGTAATGGAAGTACTGATGGGCACACCCCCTCCAGCCCCACCGCCCGGGATACCCGACCTTGATGAAACCGAAGTCGTGCAGGAAGGAAGATTTCTGACCACACGGGAACGCATGGAAATACATCGAGTCAATCCAACTTGCAATTCTTGCCATCAATTCATTGATCCGATTGGCCTGGCGCTGGACAACTTCGACGTTACGGGCAAATGGCGAATCCGCGAAAATGGCATGTCGTTGGATACGTTGGGCACATTCTATGACGGCACGAAGATCGACAATCCAGATGAATTGCAATCCGTGCTTTTGAATAGACCCGTACCGCTGGTCCGCAACTTCGCCAGCAATCTGATGGCCTATGCGCTGGGTCGCCGGGTCGAGTATTACGACATGCCAACGATACGCAAAATCGTCAATGAAGCCGAAGACAATGATTATCGCCTGTCTTCATTCATAAAGGGTGTCGTTAATAGCGAAGCCTTCAAAATGAAGCGAATACCCGAGGTAGAATCCAAAGTGGAAGCCGAAGTGAGTGTTGGCGACGCTCCTTAGACCAAGAGTGGATCAGTCCACGAGTTAATCGACGAGACAACAACCATGAAATACATCACTGGAAAGCACCTCCCTCGCCGTACGTTCATAAAAGGCATGGGTTCTACAATCGCCCTACCTTTTCTTGGCGCCATGGTGCCTGCGGGCCATGCCGCGTCCCGTACCGAAAAGATGATGAACCCTACCCGTCTGATTGCAATCGAAATGGTGCACGGCGCGGCAGGCAGCAATGAGTGGGGGGCGTCGCAATATCTTTGGGCACCTGAGGAAACTGGCAGTGAATACGATCTGACGCCGAGCGCCTTGTTACCAATGGAGCCTTATCGAAATTTTCTGACGATTGTCAGCAATACCGATGTGGCCAATGCAGAAGCCAAGAAACCCAGCGAGATCGGTGGCGACCACTTCCGCTCCAGTGCTGTATTCCTTACCCAGTCACATCCGAAACAAACCGAAGGGTCGGATGTATTCGCGGGCACCTCTCTCGATCAGTTGTTCGCGCATCAGCATGGTCAGGATACGCCGATTCCTTCCATGCAACTTTGTATTGAAAACATCAACCAGTCTGGCGGATGCAACTATGGATACACATGTGTGTACACCGATTCCATTAGCTGGGCGTCTCCCACCGAGCCCCTGCCACTAATCCGCGATCCACGTTTGGTGTTTGACCAGTTATTCGGCGCTGGGGGCAGTGCGGAAGAACGGCAAACGCGTAGGCGCACCGACAAGAGCATTCTGGATTGGATAGGTAGTCGCGCCAGCGACTTGAAAAAACAATTAGGTCCGGAAGACCAGCGGCGTATGGACCATTACCTGACCAATGTCCGGGAAATCGAGCGCCGTATTCAACAAATAGAGAACCGTGCAATGAGCGGTGAACAAGGCACCATACCGGCAGCACCGTCCGGTGTACCAGAGTCGTTTGCCGAGCACGTGGAGCTAATGTTTGATTTGCAAGTGCTGGCCTTTGCGGCAGATATCACTCGCGTATTTTCATTCAAGATGGGCCGCGACGCGTCGGCTCGTGTATTCGCAGATTCCGGCACCGACAAACCTTTCCACCCTTGCTCCCACCACGGTGGCAGCGAAGAAGGTGTCACAGACTTTTATAAGATCAATAAATACCACGTAAGCATGGTGCCTTATCTGCTCAAGAAACTGGAAGCCACGATGGAAGGCGATACTCACCTGCTAGACAAGAGCATGGTGATTTACGGTTCTCCCATGGGTGACAGCAATCTGCACAACCATAAGCGCTGCCCGCTATTCATTGCCGGCGGTGCTAATGGCACACTTCCCGGCAATCTGCACATTAAGGCGGAAGATGGCACACCGATGGCCAATGCGATGCTAAGCCTTTTGCACAAGTTGGGTCTTGATGACCTTGAAAGGTTCGGTGATAGCACTGGCACTTTGTTGAGCTAACCGGTTTACAAAGAGTGGCTTAATCTATGCGCAATCTCACCCGACAATTGGCCGTCATTCTTACTTTGCTATTTTTGCCGCACTCTTCATTGCTCGCCGATTCCCTGGTGGCTGATGCTGCCATGGTGGAAGACATTGAACGTATAACCCAATTACTGCAGCAAGGTGAAGACGTAAACTCGGCGCAAGGCGATGGCATGACGGCTATTCACTGGGCAGCCGAAAACGGCAATGGAGCCATCGCCGACCTGCTGATTGCTGCAGGGGCCAACCCGGACGCAAACACCCGCATGGGCGGCTACTCCGCCCTGCACCTGGCCAGCAGAATTGGCGCTGGCGACGTAGTAAGCGCTTTGCTCGCGACCGGTAGTGATGTCATGGCGGTAACAACCACTGGCGCAGTCACACCACTTCACTTCGCTGCTGCTTCAGGCGATGTGGATGTTATCAATCAATTAGTGAAAGGCGGTGCGGAGGTGAACGCCAAGGAGTCAGTATGGAACCGGACACCCCTGATGTTTGCTGCCGCCAGCAATCGACTTAACGCGGTAAATACCTTAATCGATCTTGGTGCAGAGTTGGAAGCGACCAGCAAAGTGATTGATCTGGTCGCTCGCCACGCCGAAGATATGGTCGCTAAAAAGCATAGGGATGAAGTACTCAATACCTTTCGTGAGGAGAGTGGTTCCGAAGCGGGTACTTGGGCGCCTGACCCCAATGAAGTCACCGCGGCGATACAGGCCGCCCGAGATTATATAGCGCAGCACGAAGTGGATATTGAAGAGCTTGAAGAAAATGAAGAGGATAATGAGTACAGTCGACCGCTCAATTACACGAGGCTCGTTGGCATCCAGGGCGGGCTGACGCCCCTGTTGCTTGCTGCCCGAGAAGGGTTTACTGACGTATCGATAGCGCTGTTAGACGCAGGGGCGGATATCAACGCAGCAGGTGCTGGCGACAAGACCACTCCCATCCTGATGGCGATCATTAATGGTCACTATGATCTGGCACTGAATTTATTGGAGCGCGGTGCAGATCCAACACCGGCCAGTGCTGCGGGTACCACACCTCTTTATGCGGTGATCAATACCCAGTGGGCGCCTAAGGCCCGCTTTCCACAGCGGCAAGCCTATTTACAGCAGCAGTCTACTTATCTGGACCTGATGAAGATACTTCTGGATGCTGGCGTCGACCCCAATGCGCGTCTCAGCAAACACCTTTGGTTTATGGAATACACCAACGCCTATCTGGATCTGGATACCAACGGTGCAACGCCATTCTGGCGCGCTGCCCACGCTCTCGATATTGAAGCAATGAAACTGTTGATCGAATACGGT
>JBPCXM010000447.1:0-4376 GCA_051008535.1 Pseudomonadales bacterium
ACATCTTGCCATAACCAAACTGCCCGCCGCCATTCCAGTGGTTGATGCCGGCCTTTCGATTGACCGGATGGTCGCGCAGCATGGCGACAATGTTGCGGTAAAATAACAGCGGCCCGGTCATCTTGCGGGTGTCTTGCCCCACCGCTACTGCTACCAGGCAATTGGCAATGTAGTTTTCATAGATTTGAATATGGCCAATATCATCGCGGCCGCCATGCTCTGCTTTACCTTCTATCTCGAATGCATCATCACCGCAGTTTTCGATGCGGTTATGGTGCACGAAAATTCTGTGCTCACCATTGTTAGTGCCGATCAGGTCCTGGCCCGAACCGCGAATTAAACTGTGGGAGATATTCCAGTCATGCGTACCGCCTTGCAGGTTAATAGACGTGCCGCGAGAGAGATTAGCAACTTGTGGTGCGTTTTTCATATCACTCCAGAAAACCCAGTATGGCGCATCGCCCAAAATACGCGAGTCGGTAATGGTGATATGGTGCACCTGGGAGCTATAGGTTTGGACTGTGCTGGCGCCCATCCAGGCGGTAATGCCTTCGAACCGCACATGGTGCGCACCGGGGTCGAGCAGTATGGTTCGCTTGGCCTGATTAAATGTGATGTCTTTAAATGTTAAATAGGCTCCACTCACTCGCAACGTGTTTATTGCCTGCGACATTACGATGCCATAAGCACCGGGGTTAGCATTTTCGCTTGCAAAAACTTTCCCGTAGCGCACCTCTGCATTGCGCATTGCGGTAGTTTTCGCTAGCCGGATATGGCAGCGGCCAGCAATCTCCATCGTGCCTGGACCGACGTAGAAGTCGCTGCCGCTGCCTGCGTAGCTGTCTGTGTTTGCGCGAAAATGACCGATGTCCTGATACGGGATTAACGCCACGCGCTCGTTTTCATAGCCAGCAATGCCGGTGACATAGGTATAGATGTTTTTATCCTGGCAACTGCGTTTTGAGCGATATTCTCCTCGGCCTCCATTCACCAGCTCCCAGTCACTATTACCCGGCGCCTGAAATTCCGGGAAACCGGAATCGATAACCGTCTGCTCACCAGCATATCCCGCGATAGTAATGGGCTGGCTGGCCGTACCACTTACACCGACTTCCACCTGCTCGTAATAAGTACCGCCCCGCAGGTAAAGCGTATCGCCCGGCCGCAGCCTAGTGAGCGCGTAGTTAACCGTCTGCCAGGGCTGCGCCAGTGAACCGGGATTGCCATCATCGCCTCTTACACTGACATAATAGGTGCCGGCCCAGGCCGGAAAAGTTGCCATCACCGCCGCCAATAACAGTACACGGCCAAAAAAAAAGATTCTCAAACGTTGATTCATCTATGCTACCCGGCAGTCTCCGCACCGCTATTTAATTGAGGGCTTGCAATAAATTATAGAGTTTGTTCGCCGGGAATATAGATAGAGCTGTCACACTGCCAAGCGTAACAGTCTACAAATTTGCAATAAAAACG
Organism: Pseudomonadales bacterium; assembly: GCA_051008535.1. Lineage (GTDB taxonomy): Bacteria > Pseudomonadota > Gammaproteobacteria > Pseudomonadales > JAUIET01 > JBBKXJ01. Next base: position 1,474 of record JBPCXM010000447.1, read on the forward strand.
GTAAGCGCAACGTAACCCCTATCAATTCCGACGGTCATTGGTTTGCCCGGCTTGGGCAGTTTGGCCCAGTCGCGTGGGCAACCGGCTAAGTGGTCGGGTTATTCCTCCAGGTCACGCTCCTGGTGCTGTGCGACTTTGTGGAGGTGATTCCTCACGATCGCTGCATTCAATGATTCACCGACAGGATGGACATCTTTCAAGAGTTCGGCGGTGACACCATAGGCCATGAGTGAAGCCCACTTGGTTTCCAGGTACTGTAGTTCAGGCGAAACATGATCCGGCAACCATCGACTGAGGACACTGAAGGTGCGTTGGGCGGATGGCTGGCATGCGCAATGATAGAGTCTCGGCGTTGTCAGGGGCACTGTACCAATGGGCGTACGGTAGTAGAGTGAGTGATGACCACTTGCACTTTGAATTGCATGGCGAATCCTCCCTTCAGGGATGATAGAGTGCGGATAGCGGAGATTAGCCAGTCGAGAAGTGACGTCGAGTAGTTGCTGATTCGTTTCTTTTCGCTGAAACCGCAGTGATCGGTAATTGGCTGCGCACTTCACGAAACCCTTCATATTATTCGCGTAATCAGGGTCTCTCAGTAGATTGGCAAACCGGGCAACGAGGTCAATATCGGTGTAGCGTGGCTGAGACACCAGCCCGTTGCCGCTCACGCAGCGAGGCCGTTGGGATGCTGATGCCGTCACGTCGAACGCTTCAATCCGAATATCGTGGACACAGTTGTCGGAGAAATTGTACGTGTATGTAAAGCGATCACCCAGATCGAAATCAAAATCGTCCAGGCGTACCATTGAGGCGTCGTCTGAGAACATAAAACTGCCGACGTAGGAAACGCCAAAATCTTTTCCCTAAATGTGGAATTGGTGCAAATATTCGTCATCCCAACCCATCGCGATCTGAATGATGTGATGAAATTCAGCCAGTGACGTGTCTCCAGAGAGACGAAGTCGTCGCCAGATCATGGGGCTGACGCCGCGCAATGCAATCTTTACAGAATAGACGTTCAAAGTACTAGCCCTGCAGACAATAGTCGTTCTATTGAACGATGTACGCAGAATGGTTGACCTACAATTAAATTGAAAGCCTGGAAGGATATGCCCCACACGTTTTTATGCACTCCAACGTTTTCTTCTTGTAGTGGTACTATATTTAGTGCCATATTAATGTGAGAAAATCTCTTATGAAATTGAGTCAAGCAGTGAAACCGATCAGCTATTTAAAACAACACACTGCAGACGCAGTGAAGGAAGTAAACACAAACAGCAGCTCCATGGTGATTACTCAAAATGGTGAGGCCAAGGCCGTATTAGTAGATATTGTTGAATACGAACAAGCGCAAGAATCATTCACATTGTTAAAAATGCTTGCGCAAAGCAAGGAAAGTTACCACCAGGGTAAGCATAAGCCCGCTAAAAAAGCATTGGCCGACGTTCGCAAACAACCCGAGCGAGGGCATTACCCTCCGGAGTTGGATAAGCACGGTGTGAAGGACTACAGAGAGGTACACTTTAAGCCGTACGGCGTTATCTACGAGATTCTGGGAAATAATGTGGTTATTTTGGCTTGTTTCGACGGACGCCGTTATCTGCAATCGCTCTTGGAGCGGCAACTGCTGCGGTAGTTCGATGGGATACTGGCAAATTGTGCGCCACGAGGCGCACATCTCCGGGTAGACACGTTGATAATAATAACTCCTCCATCCGCAAACTCGCCATACACACGGCGCGGGGCCCCCGAACAGTAGACTATTCGGCACGCACTCCCACCTGATGAAGAAATGGCAATACGATAACTACAAGAAAAAAATGGACCTTCGCATTTTATTTCATCATGGTCTCCCATACTCCGCAGGGGACGTCACACGATTGTGCGGTATGTTGCCCGGTTTCTGTCATACCACTGTCCATCGAAATCTTTACTCAAGGTAGAGATCGCGGATTTTCTGGATCTTGACTGCATCTTCGCTGAAGATCCACTCTACGCCCCGGTTTAGTTCCCTGAACAGGCAGTTTCCAGAACCGACAAAGCCCGTACCAATGCGCTGGCCCGCCAATTCATGGCGCTTCTTTAGCTTATCTGTTAGCAGGAAGAAGTGACCGTGAAGACCGCCATATTGTCTCACAAGCGCCGCCCTGCTCAGGCTTGCAACATTGAGCTTCGTAACCGGAAAACAGAACTTTCTCGACACAAAATCCACTTTCTCGAACAACTCCGGAGCCAGCGCCAGAAAATGGTAGTCCAGCCCCGGTGATAATTTCGAGAGTTGCTCCTGCATGACTGCTTTTTGCCGCTGCGGCTGAGGGTAGCGCTCAGCTTTAATCTCCAGCATCAGGTGAGTGTTACCACCAAATTCACCAACCAACTCTGCCAGGGAGGGTATCTGTGGTATTTGCACCCTGAGGTCGGCAAAGGAAAGCTCACTTATCTGGACGGGATTGCCAAACAATCGTTTGCCGCAGGGGTCGTGACTGATGACGGGTATCAGGTCAGCTGTCCAGCGGATGTCGCACTCGATTCCCCAAACACCATTGGTTCTTGCGTTATCGAAGGCTGGCAGGGTATTTTCAATGATCGAAGTGTTATCGTACTCTCCTCGGTGGGAAATAATTTTGCAGTTGCGCAGGGCGACCTGAGTTGGCACCGGCTGTGGCATGCCTGCCACGACCCGGTCGGCGGCTTTCATCGCCGCATTTTGCAGCCAATCGCGCATCTCGACGTTCCTCTGGGCCAATTCCAAGAGTAAATAGTAACCCCTGAGGTGCGAAAAGGGATAGCCAAACACGGAAGAAGCCCGCTCGCCGATTGTTTAGGGTTAAATAGGCTGATAAAGGGGCGTTAATCCGTCTTATACTCCCGTGTGGTTTATTCTCAAAACTCGAGCAGTTAGC
>JBPCXM010000448.1:0-22504 GCA_051008535.1 Pseudomonadales bacterium
CAATACGCCGAGTCGGCCAACGAGTCTGGTGCTGCCGTGCAGATCATGACCATACATAAGGCCAAGGGCCTCGAGTTCGATACGGTACTGCTGCCGTCCTTGCATCAGCGCTCCCAAGGCGACGCCACGGAATTACTCAACTGGTTTGATCCAGTCGACGACGACGGTCAGTCGCCGTTGTTGATTGGCCTAAACAATCAGAATAAAAGCGAGCAAAAAACCTTGTATAGCTATATACGTTTCCTAAAACGCCGGCAGCAGGAATTGGAAAGCGCGCGTCTGTTGTATGTTGCCTGCACACGCGCGGCTAAACGGTTGTATTTATTCAGCGGTGTAAAGGAACAGGTAAAGACGGGCGAACTATTGCCAGCAGGGGGTACCGGTCTCGCCAGACTTATATGGCCGGCTATTCGCGACAATATTCAAGTGTTAGATGATGCCGACGCCAAACCAGAAAGCAGGCCAGAAATTAATATCAAAGAACTCACACGAGCGAGTCAAGTAAAACCACTGCCGCCGGCATCAGAATCGGGTTTGCTAACATCGTTTCGCGGTAGTGAGTTTGATAACGACCCACAAACTGCGGCACAAGGCAACCGCTTGGAGAAAATCGTAGGCACTGTCGTGCATAGAAATCTCGAACAACTCGTGCGTGACCAGCAACATGGTTGGAGTGGGGCGGCGCTAGCTGGCATGCGTACGCGCTGGCAAACACAACTGCGCCAACTAGGCGTCAGTGCAGAAGATCTGTCGATGGCGCTGGATGTCGTCAATCAGGCAATCAACAATGCGCTTACCGACCCAAATGCCGCTTGGATATTTGACGCTGACCAACATGATAGCGCGGTTGAGTTGGCGTTAGCCGTGCAAACCAACAGCGGCACCAAACACTATATTATCGATCGTACATTTGTGTGTAACGACGGCACGCGCTGGATCGTCGACTACAAAACCGTGCTTGACGATAGCGTCGAAGACCCAGCAGGATTTTTGGAGCAAAAGGCCAGGCTCTATCAAGAACAACTAAATACGTATAAGCGGGCATTTCAACAAGTGGGTGAGGAAAAAATCAAAACAGGGGTATATTTTCCTATACAACAGCTATTTACAGAGCTTTATTGAAGGTAAATCTTGCCGATCCTCAAACTTGTTATGCAATTATTCTGCGTTATTCTGGTCTCGCTGTATATCACAGCAAGCTACGGGAGCACTGACGTGCGCACACAACATCTCGATGCCAACGGCAAACCGCAATACACCAATCGCCTGAAGCAAGAGAGTTCACCCTATTTGCAACAACATGCGCATAACCCGGTTGACTGGTATCCATGGGGCGACGCAGCCTTTGACGCTGCGCGTACGCAGAACAAACCGGTTTTTTTATCAATCGGTTATTCGACTTGTCATTGGTGTCATGTGATGGAAGACGAGAGCTTCGACAACGTGGAGATTGCGAACCTTCTCAACGAACACTTTATCAGTATCAAGGTTGATCGCGAGGAACACCCCGATATCGACGCCATCTATATGAATGCGGTGCAGCTGTTAAGCGGTCGCGGTGGGTGGCCGATGTCCAGCTTCTTAACCGCCGAGGGTAAACCGTTCTTTGCAGGCACGTATTATCCGCCGCAGCAGTTCAAAGCGCTGCTGGAGCAGGTTGCTAGCGTATGGCGTGATAAAAAAGAACGTCTGGTCGCCGATGCGGAAAAGATTACGGCACAACTGCGCGACATGAATGTCTTTGCTCCAGCAAAACAAACCATAGACGAGCAACAACTGCGCTTGGCGGTTAACACTATATTGGCACAGCAAGATACGCAGCGCGGTGGAACGAAAGGTGCGCCGAAATTTCCACAGGAACCACAGCTGCTTTTTATGCTCAACCAATACGCCGTGAGTTTAAAACAGAACGCGCAAGTAGAGCAGTTAAAAACAGCTTTGCTTACCACCTTGGATAATATGGCTCGCGGCGGTATCTACGATCAGGTTGGTGGCGGTTTTCATCGCTATTCCACCGACCCCAACTGGCTGGTGCCACACTTTGAAAAAATGCTATATAACCAGGCCTACCTGGCGCGCGCGTATGCTTGGGCCGGCGATTTACTAGGTAGAGAAGATTTCTCCCGCGTTAGCCGCGAGGTCTGCGACTATGTATTGCGCGATATGCAATCACAAGAAGGCTTGTTCTACTCGGCCACTGACGCCGACAGTGAAGGCGAGGAGGGCGTGTTTTTTGTCTGGTCGATCGACGAGATCAATAAGGTCTTGGGCGACGATGACGCTCGGCGTGTTATTGAATTGTATGGTATGCAGAACCCCGGCAATTTTGAAGGCCATAATATCCTGTACTTGCCCGAGTCGGTCGAAGATTTTGCGACGCGCAAAGCGATTCCTGCACAAGATCTGCACGCCTGGCTCGCGGATATGAAGGACAAGCTTTATAAGAATCGTGAACAACGCGAACATCCGCTACGCGATGAGAAAGTAATCACCGCCTGGAACAGTATGATGATACGTGCGCTGAGCGAGACGGGTCAGCGACTGCACGAATTGCGTTACCAGCAAGCAGCAGAAAAAGCCGCAACAGAATTGTGGCAGCGTATGGCAAGCGAACAAGGTTTGCACCGGATACTGGTTGACGGCAAGGTCTCTGTTGCTGCCAAACTGGAAGACTATGTTTACATGATCGACGCCATGCTGGCAGTGTACGATCTAACACAATCGAAACTGTGGCTGAATCGCGCCCTACAACTACAACAACAGCAAGACAGTACATTTCTAGACCCAGACGGCGGGTACGTGAACAGTAGTAAGAAGCACAAAGGTCCGTTAATCAGCAATACGCGCGAACTGACCGATGGCGCGCTGCCTTCACCCAACGCGATTGCCCTACAAAACGTGGTGCAGCTTTACCGTCGCACGGGTGATTTGCGGTGGCGTAACAAAGCGCAGCAATTATTCCAGGTGTTTCGACCGTTGGCCGACAAAGTGCCGAATGCGGTGTTGTCAGCCTTGTTAGCATGGTCGGAATTGCAAGAAGGGGAGTGGCAGAAGACGCAGTACGGGGCAGGAGGTATTGTACGCGCGACGGCAAAAGCTACGAGCTATAACGGTAATTCTGATCTGACGATTGCCGTGCATATTGCTAAAGGTTGGCACGTTAATGCCGCTGAAGCGGCCGAGGGACTCGTTGCGACGGCTGTGCAAGCGACGCAGAAAGACACGAAACTTCACTCAGTGGAGTATCCTGAAGCCGCACGCATGAAAGAGGGTTTATCCGTGTTGGAGGGCAAATTTGAAATTAAAGCACAAGTGCAGCGCATTGTACCCGCGATCGTTGGGCTGCGCGTACAAGCTTGCGATGCCAACACTTGTCTCGAGCCAGAGACGTTAAACTTCGTTATTTGACTACAAAGGTATGCAAGTTTTTATGATCAAGCTAACTACTATCATCAGTTGCGCGGTACTACTCAACGGCTGCACTTATTCACGCAGTGTGCGTGACTACTTTACTGACCCAGCGCAGTATTGGTCAAACAAGGCGATTGAGAATTGCCGTCAGGCAGAAAGCCTTCGAGATTACCATCAAAGGTGCTTGATCAATAAAAAAAGAAAGCTAAGAAACTCGCACGGAGCGCTGCCTGAAAACTGGGAGCAGGTATGCGAAAGTGATCATAAGGCTTTCTTGCATGGTGAAAAGCAATGTGCGACTGCAAGATCCAATCATAGTCAGGCGCTTGGGCAGCGGAGCTCGTGACTCCGAAGTATCGTGCAGCTTCCAGAACACCACGGAAAGAGTGACGAATAGATCGCCTACTGTTTTGCAGTGACTAGCGCCAGGGATAGACGCGGGATGGGCTGCGGGAAGAGCCCTGGAGCGCAAAAACAGTAGTCGAACTGTTCGTCGCGGATTTTTCGCAAAGATGCGAATACCAATTTAGATTCATTCTACTCAGGTGCAGTTTAAGTTTCAGACTGAGGGAATCTGCGCGCCATTCGTTTGTCTATAACGCATAATAAAAAAATAGAAGCGAGAATTTCACGCGGCGAAAGGATTGCTATGACAAAAATTTCAATCGACAACCCCGCAGCGATTGCCGTCATCGCATTACTGATTCTGCTATTCGGCGTCATCAGCATTAGAGTCTTACCCATCCAGCTGTTGCCCGACACCGAACAACCGCGTATCTCCATCGTGACGAATTGGCGCTCGGCGGCGCCCGAAGAAGTGGAAGAGTCCATCGTTCAGCCGCAGGAAAAAGTGCTCAAAAACATCGAAGGCCTGGAGAGTATGGTGAGCACTATCTCACGCGGTAACGGCAGAATTCAACTCAATTTTCGTGTCGGTTGGGATATGCAACGCGCCTTGATCGACGTTATCACCCAAATGAATCAAGCTAGCGAGTTGCCTGCTGACGCCGACGAACCAGAAGTTCGCTCAGGAGGCACATCGCGCAGCCAAGCGGCGTCGCTGCTTATCTACACAATGCCGGGTAACCCCGCCAAGGATGTAGCCAATTATCAGCAATTAATCGATCAGGAAGTCGAACCGCGCTTGGCACGTGTGCCGGGTGTTGGCCGGGTCAATTTGGCCGGCGAGCGTGAACAGGAGATCAGCATAACCCTGGATGCGGAGCGCATGGCGGCGCGCAACATTCAGATCAGCGAAGTTCAGGAAACGCTGCGCAGGGCGGTTGATGTGTCCGGTGGATTTGCCGATGTTGGTCGGCGTCGCTACACGGTTCGGTTTTTGGGTCAACGAAAAATTCCACAGCTCGACGAATTGGTTGTTGCTTGGAAAAGTGGCGAGCCGGTTTACCTGCGCGAAATCGCCAAGGTCGACGTCAAGCTTGAAAAGCGTCAGTTTCTGTCACGTCGCAACGGCTTTCCTGCTTATTATATCAGTATGATTCCCAGCTTCGACGCCAACACAGTCGAGTTGCTCGACAGCTTGAACAATACCATCGACGAGTTGAACCGCGATGTATTGAATGAACAAGGGCTGATCATAGAGCTAAGTTTCGATGCGTCCCTGCATATTCGCCGCGCCATTGCGTTAGTGCAGGGGAATCTGCTATTGGGCATGATGCTGGCGAGCATTGTGTTGTGGTTTTTCTTGCGCAGCTATCGCGCTACCTTGTTGATTGCGATCAGTATACCTATTTCACTGTTGGTTGCTTTCATCGTGTTGCGCTTTACCGGCAAAACGCTGAACGTGATTTCGCTGGCTGGGCTTGCCTTCGCCGTAGGTCTGGTCATGGATGCAGCAATTATTGTGCAGGAGAATATTATAAGGCTGCGCGAAACGGGTTTGAATGCCGTGCAGGCGACTTTGCAGGGGTGCCGCGAGGTATCCGGTGCCTTGTTTTCGTCAACCTTGACCAGTATTGCCATCTTCGTCCCCATATTATTTATGCAAGGTGTCGAAGGGCAGTTATTCAAAGACCTGGCGATCACCTTGACTGCGGCAGTTAGCGTATCGTTGTTTACCGCCTTGACCATATTGCCGGCTGCTACAGCGCGCTGGTCGGCGCTTAAGCCGCGAGGTGACCCTTTCGCCGAGCGCTGGCTGAAAATCGCCGCGCTTGTGGTCGGCTGGACCGATACGCAAAAGCAGCGCCTGATGTGGGTGGGAGGGATTCTTGGCACATCCATCTTGCTAACGCTGCTGCTACTGCCCAAGGTCGATTTTTTACCGAAGGCTAATATCGATGCAGTGCAAACCTATTTCGCAACTCCGCCTGGAATCAATATTGACACCCTCGAAAAAGAAGTGATCGGAGAAATTGTGCGCCGCCTCAAGCCCCATTACGATGGCGACAAAGAGCCGGTCATTCGCGGTTACAATATCGGCTCATTTGGGGCAACCGATACGTTTAGCTATATTTACCCACAAAACCCAGATACGGTAGATGAACTTATCGACTTGCTGCGCACGGATCTTTTTGCCGGGCTGGCTGACACGCAAGCCTTTCCGCGTCAATCCTCCATGCTGAATCTCGACGGCGATGATGGTCCCAGCAGTATCTCAATGGATATACAGGGCGCCGATCTGGACAGTCTGATGAAAGTGGCGGCCGTCGGTCTGGAGAAAACGCAAGCCCTGTGGGGTGATAAAGCGGTAGTGTTTTCTACACCGGATCTCGGCAAGGGTGAGGCTGAGCTGCGTTTGTTTCCGCGCGAGCAGCGCATTAGCCTGGCCGGGCTGGATCGCTTGACGCTGGCAAATATCGTACGCGCTTACACCGATGGTTTATTTGCCGCTGAGTATTTCGATGGCAACTATCGTTACGATGTAATTTTGCACGGTCCGCCATGGTCGGCGCCCGAAGAATTGGCGGCTATGCCGCTGGCGACACCGTTGGCCGGCATTCAAACTATAGGAGAGTTAGCCGATATCGAGCGCGGGATTGGTCCCTCGCAACTGCAACGGGTGGACGCTAGGCGTACCGTTACAATAAGATTGGTGCCGCCAAACAATGTGACCATGGAAGAAGCACTGCAGCGCTTGCGTGAAGAAGTGGAACCCGATTTGAAGCCGTTGCTGCCTACCGGCGCGCGCATTGACTATCGTGGTAGCGCCGACCGTTTGGCGCACGCCCTGCGCACCATTGCGGTTAATTTTGTGCTGGCCATTCTGATTCTGTTTTTAATTATGGCGGCCATGTTTAAATCACCTCGTGACAGCTTGCTGGTATTACTGGTGATGCCCATGGCGGTAGCCGGCGGAGTACTAGGACTGAAATTTCTCAATCTGATGACGTATCAATCGCTAGACTTGCTAACGATGATCGGTTTTATTATTTTGCTTGGCTTGGTGGTGAATAACGCCATTTTGCTGGTAGACCAAACCCGCAGCGCGCAGCGTAATGGCATGGCGGCGCGCGAAGCGGTACATCAAGCCGTGTTATATCGGGCGCGGCCTATTTTTATGAGCACGCTGACAAGTTTGTTTGGCATGTTGCCATTGATGATCATTCCTGGTGTGGGATCGGAAATCTATCGTGGTCTGGCAACAGTTATCGTTGGCGGCATGGCGTTTTGCGCTTTATTTACCCTGGTATTGTTGCCCAGCTTGCTGCGTATGGGAGAAGTGAAAGTGAAGGCGCGCACCGACATTAAACTACAAATTGGAGAGATGGCGCCATGAATCGCGGCAGGATAACGCAAGGCAGCTCAGCAAATACCGCGTGCCGTAACGTCGTCCTGGTGTTTTTGCTTGGCTTGGTGTGCCACGGCGCGCAAGCACAGCAAGATGCACCCGCTGCTGCCCCCGTCGTCGTTAAACAAGTACAGGAAAAAAACCTGCAACGTCAGTTACCGATTTCTGGGCGAGTATACAGCCGCAATGATGTCGAATTGAGCCTTACCATTGCCGGCGAACTCGAATCGGTGGCCGAACCCGGTACTATCGCTGAACGCGGCGCTATTGTTGCTAGCCTCGACGAGCAACCGATTCTATTGCGCAAAAAGGAGCTGGAAATTCGCGCCGCTAGAGAGCAAGTCAACCTTAATTATCTGGTGAAGGATTTGCGGCGCTTGCAGAAGTTGCGCAAAACCAATAGCGCGTCGCAGGGTTTGTTGGACGAAGCTGAATCAAAACGGGATATGTCGAAAAGCGATTTGGCCGTGATTCAAACGCAAGTTCAACAAGTGGAGGATGAGTTGCGTCGCTCGAAAGTGATTGCGAAATTTGCTGGCATGGTGGTGGAACGCCGGTTAAAAGGCGGTGAGTACGTGCAGCCGGGTGATGTGATTCTGCGTTTGGTAGATGTAAAAAATCTTGAGGTGCGTTTTGAGGTGCCAGTTAACTACCACGGTCGCGTTGCAGTTGGCGACACGATCGTGTTTCAGCATCGCACCGATGGTTCTCTCGCGGGCAAAATCAGAACGATTATTCCCTCGGTTGATGAGAACTCACAGACCTTTGAGGTACGCGCCGACATTGTCAGCGGACCGAAGAGCAGGGGCGTGACTGTTGGCCAGTTGATCAGCGTTTCGCTAAGCGTGTCGACCGGCGATATTGCCTTGATGATTCCACGTGATGCCGTCGTGTTACGCTCCGAGGGTAACTACGTATATCGTATCACGCAGGACAATACTGCCGAGAAAGTGGCCGTTACACTCGGTGAAGGAGAGCGCGATTGGGTGAGTGTAACGGGCCGCCTGCAGGGTGGTGATTGGGTCGCGGTGCGTGGCGTTGAACGCCTCCAGGAGGGGCAAGCGGTCGTGCGGGCTGAATCTTGATATAATCACATGACTGTCATAGAGAGATAACACAATGAGCAGATTCGAAGATAACAGTTACACCATAGGCAACACACCTCTGGTAAAAATCAACCGCATTTCCAGCGGTAACATTTATGCCAAGATAGAAGGGCGCAACCCAGCTTACTCGGTCAAGTGCCGCATTGGTTCCAGTATGATCTGGGCTGCAGAAGAAGATGGAAGCCTGAAGCCGGGTATGGAGATTGTCGAGCCTACCAGTGGCAATACGGGCATTGCACTGGCTTTTGTTGCCAGTGCTCGTGGCTACCCTATTACTCTGACAATGCCTTCGACGATGAGTCTGGAGCGGCGCCAGCTAATGAAGGCGTTGGGTGCCAAGGTAGTGCTGACTGAAGGCGCCAAAGGCATGCCGGGCGCGATTGCGAAGGCAAAGGAAATTATTGCCGAGCAGGCGGGCCAGTACTTTATGCCCAGTCAGTTTGACAACCCAGCCAACCCGGCGATACACGAACAGACGACCGGCCCTGAGATATGGGATGACACCGATGGTGAGATTGACGTGCTGGTCTGCGGCGTGGGCACAGGCGGCACCCTCACCGGCATATCGCGTTACATCAAAAACACGCAGGGTAGAGCCATCACCACCGTGGCGGTAGAACCAAGTTCCACTTCTATGATTACCACCGCAAAAAATGGCGGTGAAGCAAGTCACGCACCGCACAAGATTGCGGGCATCGGGGCAGGTTTCTTGCCTGACAATCTTGATATGGACATGGTCGACCAGGTCGAACAGGTTACTGACACTGACGCCATTGCCTGGGCGCACAAGCTGATGAAGCAAGAGGGTATTCTTTGCGGCATCTCTTGTGGTGCCGCTATGGCCGTGGCCGACCGGGTATCGCAGCAACCAGAGCATCAGGATAAAACTATTGTGGTTGTGCTCCCAGATTCAGGCGAGCGTTATCTCTCGACAGCCTTGTTCGAAGGAGAGTTCAGCGAGAACGAAACAGTGCAATAAGGGCCGAGCTTGCGTCTACCGGTCGGCAGGAACAATCCATTTGCCGATTGTTGGCACTTCGGCGGCAATCAGCTTGTCGATGAGGCTCTCAGGCTCACAGTCAGACAAGAGAATGCGGCGATGGGCTGGCTTTACAAATGCCTCCGTAACCAAATGGTCTAGAAAGTTTTCGAGGCCGTTATAAAAGCCTGCGACGTTTAGCAGTCCAATCGGTTTTTTGTGAATCCCCAGCTGCGACCAGGTCCATACTTCGAACGTCTCCTCTAGGGTGCCAATACCTCCCGGCAACGCAATAAAAGCGTCGGATAAATCAGCCATCTGCGCTTTCCGTTCATGCATTGACGACACTACTCTCAGCTCGGTGAGGTGTTGATGGGCAATCTCCAGATCGGCAAGCGACTGAGGTAGAACGCCGATCACTTTGCCGCCATTGTTGAGCGTGGCATCTGCAATCACACCCATAAGCCCTACCGAAGCGCCACCATACACCAATCCAATACCGCGTCGTGCCAATTCCGCTCCAAGCCGTCCGGCTGCGTGTTGATAGCTGTTGTTGCGACCAAGGCTAGAACCGGTAAATACGCATATGTTCATTTTTATGACGCTCTCCTCAATGCGAGCTTGTTAATGTTTGGCGTTGACTTCAAGCGTTTTGACAAAATTACCCATATCGCCTTGAAAATAAGTTTTGCCATCGTCGCCGTCCACTATGGCAATGGTTGCCATATTTTCGTTCTTGCGCCGGTAAAGCTTCGCGTTTACCGGAATCAATTGTGCTTTGTCGTCTTGGTTGAGTTGGCTAAAGAGTAGGCCGGTGTGTTCAGTGACCGTCAGCTTATCGGACTCGGTACGCCTAAATCGAGTGGTTATGGCTTGATAATGGCCTAGCACTTTAGCCTTTTGTTGGTTAGATAAAACGGCGGGGGCTGGCGCCATAGGCACTTCCACTCCCTGCGTAAGATAGCGTTCAATCAAACCCCGCATGGCGTTCAGGCTCCTTCCCTGAAAAGCGTTGATGACCAGAAAGTAGCCGCTGTTGTTGCTGTGGCTATAGCCATAACGTGAAAGGTAGCCGTCGGCGTCGCCGCCATGGCCATGAAACAAAATGCCGTCGCGTAACCACTGGTAATTACCCAAACCATAACCGAAACTAAGTTGGTGACGGGCCGCCAAGGTAGTAGAGGGGTTTTCCATTCGCTCAATTGATTGCGGATTGAAAACAGTTCTGCCGCGAAATCGTCCTTTGTTGATGAGCATTTGCACGAAATTGGCCATATCGGTAGTCGTACTGCTAATCGCTGCCGCGGGACGAAAAATGATATGCCAATACGGTATGGCCGTTGTACCGTCGGTGTCATATCCGGTGGCTAGTCGCTGTATGTTTTTAGGCGGCAAGACGCTGGAATTATGCATAGCCAGCGGCTTAAACAATGTCGCGTCGATAATCTCCTCATAACTCTTACCGCTCGTTTGCTCGAGTACAAATCCCGCCAGTGCCGCACCGGCGTTCGAGTACGAGGAATGCATGCCCGGTTGCCACTGAACCTGGCGGGCGTCAGGATACAATAACAAAGTTTGTTGCAAGCTTTCGGCTTGCGGCTTGCTATAGTCCCATTCGGCCTGGACCATGTCTTGCAACCCCGCCGTGTGTTCCAGTAGCTGGTCGATTTGTAGAGGGTGGTTTGACTGCCATCGGTTTTGGTAGAAGCGCTGGGTACTCCATTTATTGATCGGTTCGGATAACTGCAGTAGTCCTCGTTCTTGCAGTTTTAGCGCGGCAAGGCTAGTAAAAGACTTGGTGATAGATCCGATGCGGTATAGCGTTTCGTCGTCTGTCGCTTTGCGGGATTTATGACTCATCACGCCAAGCGAGCCGTTCCAGATGACTTTATCGCTAGCAACGAGCGCCAAACCAAGTGCCGCGATATTGTTTTTTTTACGTATGCCGTCGAGAGAGTCCAGCAGCAGCTGCAGTCGATTTTCTGCCGCTATCTGAGAGGCGCCGAGGTCACTCCATGCCAGCGCGCTTACGGTGAAACAGACGGCGGCCAGCGTTATACAACGCAACAGGTTTCGTTTCGCACGCCGTGCTCGCAACGTTGCGCGTCGCTAGTTGATCGGTTAGCGAGTTGATGAGTCGACGATGACGCTTAAGTCTGTACGGCTCTGGCAATATCCCCGGGTTGGCGCAGCATTTTGTCTATTTCACCAATATGTTGCGATTCCTCGGCAATTTTTTGCCGCGCATATTCGACCACAAAAATAGCGTCTTCCTGCTCCACCAGCGCCAGGAGCTCGCGGTACATATCAACCCCCTGCAACTCAAACTCCATCGCTTCCATAAGAATGTCGCGCATATCGTGCTTGTGCGATTCCAGCAAATCACCAATGCCAAGCCCGGGGTGCTCGCCAAAGAACGTGATCATTTCTCCCGCTTCGGTGGCGTGTCTTAAGGTTTCGTCGGCAGCACTTCTGAACCATTCTGTGACTGGAATTCGGCTGTAACCAAACACCATAAATGAATAGTGCGTATAGCGCACAACACCAGACAGTTCATGCCCAAGAATTTGATTGAGTTTGTCGATAACGGCATCGTGATTGGATAGCTTGTAGTCCATAGTCAATCTCCTGCATTCGGCGAGCGGTAAGTGTTGCATTATTCTATGACCATCGATGATCTTTTGATAGCGCGAATTGGTACCCTATAGACTATTGGAGAAACAAATTACCGGCTTGGTTTTTACTTATATGGCTTGCGACGCTTACAATGCACGCTTTTCGTTACCGCAAGCAAGCTTTTGCCCCCAACACGTTTATTGCTACTCGCTATAGCCGCAGTATTGGCTATGGCCTCGGTGCCAGTGCTGGTTAAATCCACCAGCGCTAATGAAGTGACCATAGGCGTCGCTCGCCTGGCGATTGCCGTTCTGGCATTTACGCCATTTGTTATTGGTCGCAGTCAATTATTGCGCCTCAAGATCAGCGACTGGGGCATGCTAATGGCTATCGGTTTAGTGTTCGGAGCACATTGGCTGAGCTACTTTTACAGCATCAAACTGGCGACGGCATCGATTGGTGCTATGGCGGTTTCTACTTACGGGGTGCAGTATTTGCTGCTAGCCTGGATCATTCGCCGTGAACGCCTGACGTTGTTTGAGAGTACAGCAGTTGGTGTGTGCTTTTTGGGTTGCATGATAGTGGCGCCAGAGATCTCGCTGAACAATGAGATGACGCGTGGTGTTTTGCTTGGCCTATTTAGCGGCTTGTTGTATGCGGTGCTGCCTTTCTTGCACCAACGCTCGCAGCACCTTAGTACAGTCGTTAGAAGCTGGGGCCAGTTCCTGTTTGCACTGCTGTTTTTTATGCCGCTATTGCCTGCATCGAATTGGCAGCTTACAAACCTGGACTTTTATAAATTGATAACGCTGGGACTCCTCTGTACCGTGCTCGCTCATGGGCTGTGGGTGAAAGCCAGCACCGAGTTGCCAGCCTTGTTTACCAGTTTAATCTACTACCTATATGTACCGATATCGATGCTGCTCAGCGTGCTGTTATTGGGCGAGGCGCTAACACCCGAAAAATTGACTGGCGCCGCGATGATAGTGGCGGCCAGTGTCGCTATAACGATCTATCGTTGGCGCGTAGTGGATTCTTAAGCACGTTTACGGGGCGACAATGCTTCGCGTCGATATTGTGACAGAGCGAAGGAGATACAAAAAAACCGGTGGCATATTGAACATATGGCACCGGCTGCAGTTGCCGAGCAATACTATTTTTATATTTTAGCGTCCTTGCGCTTTTTTTGCTCCATTACCACAGTAATTTTGCCCGTTGGCTGCGGTCAGGCTGGTTTTGCTCACAAGTTCAGTTTGCAACCCCAGGGAGTTGATTCGATCAAACTCCCAATTGGAAAATAAGCTGCAATGCCACACCGCCGAATGACGCTCGAGCGCTCTCATGACTTCTTTGTGGGTACGAAACGGACCTTCCTGGATGCTTTCACGCGTCAGGAAAAACCAGACGCCGTTAGCTTGCTGCACACGCTCGGTTCGAAAATAACTTCTAGGTTGTTCACCTTTTCTACTCTTCATTGACTTGCTCCCGGTCATTTCTAGAAACTTGATAGCGAGATCTGCAGCATGCGTAACACCGTCTGCGACCGCCCAAGGTTTTTGTTGTGTGTCGGAAAGTTATTAGGATTGCTATAGAAATATATAAAGCATGTAGTAGACCAATAATATAATGTATATTATAAACAATAAGATAATGAATAAAATTAATGTATTATATAGAATAAATGTATAAAAAATCGACACTATTACTGGTGCTGAATGCGCTGCAATTTGGGCCGAAAAAGGTATTGCAAACTGGACGAATCGTGGGTGGAGAGCGATTATTCGCGGGGGGAAGCTATATGGCGATAAAATCCAGCGGGGTGACGCCGAGATAGACTGTGCGTGGCGGTGCAGCGGCGACAATACGCACTCTGGTTTTAGAGTTACTGCTTCTGCGCAACCAGTAAAACCCGGGGCCCGGAATTTTGATGTCGTGTATGTAGGTTTTGTTTGCTTGTTCAAGTCGACCGTTAATCTCACAGGCACGATCGAAATAAACCAGCATCATGATATATGTATTGTTCGCATCCACCCATGCTGTCGGGCCGATGGTTTCTCCAGTGTTTGGGTTTATAACGAAAGTGCCCAGGCGAGCAACGCGCGTGTCAACAGGTTCGATCTTCAGTTCACCGCTGTCGGCAGGAAAAGCTCTGGCGAGTTGGTCGATGCGACTGGTGATAGTGCGTAGCGCGAATTTGAAACGCAACTTACTGTCCAGTTCAGGTTTTAGGATGGCGTCTTCATTTGGCAAGCCATAGAAGTTACCGGTGATCAGCGGGAACCAGATAATCAGCTCATCGGCGGCGTAGCGCTGCAGCTGCTTTTTGAAATCGACATCGAAAAAACGCAGTGCGGTATTGAAGTTGTCGGCTTGCCAGGCGTTCGCACCAAACCACCGACTGGATTGATTCGCGCAACTGCTTAGCACGAGTATGCAGCAAAGAATTACAACCTTGCGCATGCTGTTCTAGCTCATCTTGGCTATCATATCATCGGCAAAGCGTTTTATGCCGTCGAGTTTGTCTTCGAGCTTGTTGCTAGCGCCGGAATAGAACGGCCACGGTTGCGTCAAGATATGCGTAACACCGGCATCTTCCAGCCGCTGATAGGCATCGATTGTAAATGCATCGCTAGGTGTAGCCATGACGGAAAGTGGCACGTCAGCGCGGCCGTGGTCGACGCGGTAGCGTTTTATTTTATTGATGCAGTCGGTAATCTCTGCGCTGGTTTGCAAATCGCTTAACCAACCGTCGGCAATGCGCGCCGCGCGTTTAAAAGCTGGCTCGGATATGCCGCCGGTCCACAGCGGAACGTATTCGCTCGGCGCGGGGTTCATTTCAAGCCGGTCGAAATCATAAAATTCGCCATGGTGTTCGACCATATTGCCGCTCCACAGCTTACGCATGATTTCGATCATTTCGTCGTTACGACGACCGCGATTGTGAAAGTCCTGGCCAAGCAATGCAAACTCATCTTTCGACCAGCCCACGCCGATGGTTAAAATGACCCGGTTGTTTGATATCACTGCTGCAGTGCCAACCGCTTTCGCGACTAAAAGCGGGTTGCGCATAGGCAGCACATAAATATTCTGGGTAAACTTTATGTGTTTGGTTACTGTCGCCATCGCGCCGATCATCACCCAAGGGTCTGGCCAGTCGGTAAACGCGTCCCAACGGCGCGCACCATCGGCAGTGTAAGGGTAGGGAGTTGAAATAGTTTCCGGATGGACGACATGATCAGAACAGGATACTGCTTCCCAGCCATGGGAATCGGCAGTTTTAGCGATTTCAACCGAATGCGCCACGCTGCTGAATGCGGTAGATAATACAAACTTCAAAGTGTATCTCCGTTATTAAGTTGTTCGATTTAGGCGAGAAGTAGGATAGATATTGCTTAAGCGCATAGATAGCTATTTTTACTGCTGCGTTGCGAAGTCCAGTATTGTAATGTATTTCTTTGTATTCACGCGCTGGGAGATCATGTCATGGCAGGGCTGCCGTCCATCGTAGTGCTGACCGGAGCCGGGATCTCGGCTGAATCGAGTATCAAAACGTTCCGGGCCGCTGACGGTCTATGGGAAAATCATCGGGTGGAAGACGTGGCATCACCCGAAGGTTTTGCAAGAAATCCTGAGCTGGTGCAGCGATTTTACAATGACCGGCGCCGACAATTATTGCATGGTGACATTGCGCCCAATGCCGGTCATATCGGCTTGGCTAACTTTGAAAGACAATGGGGCGGTGGTTTTCTGCTGGTGACTCAAAACGTTGACAATCTGCATGAAGAGGCCGGCAGCGAGCGAATCCTGCATATGCACGGCGAGTTGTTGAAAATGCGCTGCACGGCCTGTGCTACGGTGTTCGATATCAACGGCGATATTGCAGCGGCTCAGGCGTGTGACTGCTGCGCGGTTACCGGCACGTTGCGTCCCGACATTGTCTGGTTTGGCGAAATGCCGATGGCAATGGATGAGGTTTATACGGCTTTAACTAGCTGCGATATTTTTGTCGCGATTGGTACCTCAGGCAATGTTTATCCGGCGGCTGGGTTTGTGCAGTGGGCGCGTAATGCTGGGGCTGAGACGGTAGAACTTAATATTGAGCCGTCGGAAGCTGGGAGTGCGTTTGCTGAGGGGTATTATGGTCCAGCCACGATTGAGGTGGATAAATATTTTGGTAACTTGTTGAGGAAACACCAGCCAAAGTAGATAGTGCTATGGTGGTGCTGCAGCAAAGTTTGTTATTTTTTGAGCCACAAAAAAGCGCCCTTTAAGGGCGCTCTTTTGTGTAAAGGTAGACTTAAGCGCTAGCGCGTTTCGAGCGAACTAGGCCGAGAGCCGCGATTCCGCTAAAGAATAACAAACCCGCAGCAGGGATGGGGATGGCGGAAACCGCTACAATTCCGGCATACACACCGCCTTCCGTGCCCGTACCATTGCCGGTGATTTGTAGGGTGTAAATTTCAAGACTATTAGCCAATATGAGATCGCCCGATTGGCCGTCGCCAATAATACTTCCAAGGGACATGCCGCTGGAGTCGAACAACGTGGCTTGCAGTCCCTCAATGTTAAAAACCATTTCCCCGAGAAGGTCTATCGGTAGGTTGTCTATTGATATTGCAACTATCGCGTCTGTCGCAAGCGTGAACGTCAAGGTATCGGTAAACATTCCGCTATTATCAACATCAAAACTGTCAAAAAACACCCTGTCGTCGATTTCTAGCGGATCCGTGATAGGGCCCAGTTCGACCGCCGATGCCTGCGCCCCCAAAACCGCAAACGCAAACCCCAATAAGCTCATTGCAACTTTTTTCATTTTCTTACCCCGATAAAACCAGTGTCGCTTAATCTTTTTGATGCATATTGTTGTGGGATGAAAAGATACACGCCTGACAATTGCATGTAAATGTTTTTTATTCCATTTACTGACATCAATTGACGACTTCCTTACAAAAGAGTCTAAAAAATGATCAATGTAACGAGAATACGGTCGGTATAGCTAGATAAATTGTGTGATATTTTTACAAGGAGGGCGCTTCACCAGAAACTATGATCATTGTCAATAGCGCTGATGATTGGGGTAAACCGCCGGAAAAGCGGCCATCAAATAGCGTTGCGTAGGTCAATGTATAGCGTTAGTGCTTGCCCGGGTTGCAGGTACTCATCTTTATTTAGCGCATTCCAGCGCGCAATATCTTCGCTGTTTATGCTGAAGCGTTGCGCGATTTCATAGAGTGAATCGCCGGAGCGAACCCGATAACCCACCTTGCGAACCATATTGGTATTGACTGATTTAACCAGTTTGCTCTTCTTGGTCCAGATTGTGATATGCCTGCCTATATGCAGTGAGTCATTCGGTGTCATGCTATTCCAGCTTGCCAGGTCGCGAATCGAAACTCGAAACTGGCGCGCAATTTTCCACAAAGTGTCGCCGGCCTTCACTTGGTAATTGATGCGCGAGCCGCCGCGGGAGGATTTAAAAGCCGCTTCCAGGTCGATTTGATTTGCATGCGTCGTGTAGCTGGCCGGATGCTGAGCTGCTGGGACCAGCAAGGTGGTGTTGGCGTGAATCACATCGCTTTGCAGGTTGTTGGCGCTGCGCAACAGTTTGATGCTTGTGCCATGACGCGCTGCGATACGGCCCAGCGAATCTCCGTGCTTAATCTTGTAACGTTGCCACGGCAAACGTTCGTTCGGGTCGAGTAGCGCCAGTGCACCACGAAATTGTTCTATATTGGCAACTGGAATGAGCAGTCGGTGCGGTCCATCGGGCGCGGTTGCCCAGCGATTAAAACCTGGATTAAGCAAATACAGTTCGTCATTTTCTATGCCTGCCATTTTGGCCGCTTGTGTCAGGTCCAGCTGTGCGCCTATATCGACAGACTCGAAGTAGGGCGTATCCGGCACGTCAGTCAAGCTGGCGTTATAAAGTGCGGGCTGCTTGATTAACTTGGCAACGGCTAAAAGCTTGGGCACGTAGGCACTGGTTTCACGCGGTAACTTTAAATTCCAGAAATCGGTCGGTTTGCCGGCTTTGCGATTGCGCTTAATGGCGCGTTTCACGTTGCCTTCGCCGGTGTTGTAGGCCGCCAAAGCCAGTAGCCAGTCCTGGTCAAGCTCCTCGTATAGATGGTAAAGATAGCTCAGTGCCGCTTCTGTTGACGCGCTGATGTCACGACGGCCGTCATACCACCAGTTTTTGTGCAAACCGAAATGGCGGCCGGTGCTGGCTATGAACTGCCATATACCAGAAGCGCGGCCATGGCTATAAGCGAATGGGTCGTAAGCGCTTTCGACAATTGGCAACAAGGCCAACTCCATGGGTAAACCCGCTTCATCAATGGATTCAACAACATGATAGATGTAGCGCTGTGCCCGTTCGGTGACACGCTGCAGGTGTCGAGGATGGTTTGTATACCAATCAACTTTGCGCTGAATGCGCGCGTTGTCAACTTGCGGAATAGCGTAGCCGGCCCTGATGCGCTCCCATATGTTTGCGTAAATTGTGGTTGGTGGAAGATACGGGTCGGCAGCATCGATAGAAGCCAGCCAACGGTTTTCCGGGTCAGATTGCGGGCCGCAGCGTAACGGTGCAGCTAGTAGTTGTGCGACCGATTCGCCAGGTTGTTGTGCTGCTATCTTGCTGTTTTGCGTCTGCGCCATCGGAGTAGTCGCAGCAAAACTATTTGACTGCGTCTGGGCACAACTCGTTAGAAAACTAGATAACACTATAAGTAATGCTAATAAATATTTGTTTTTATTCATTAAATCTATCTTTAGCAATAAAGCTAATCCCCAAAAAACACCTACCACACGGTCGCTGTGGTTATAACAAAAGGCAGTATTAGATAAGTGTAGTTAGAATCAGCAGGAAGGCTCGGAAATTATTATTTCAGTGGCACATCACAAAAATACCGTCGCTCACTTCACACTCAACAGGCAAAATTATACTCTCGGCATTCTCACCTTTCACTAAATCATCTGCAATTGCTTTTTTTGTTAATCTTAATTGCGTAACATGCGTTGCATCGAATTGATGTGCTATACGCCCTGTGAATAATCTCGAACAAGAACAGCAAAGAGCAGTACGTTGGCTTTCGTCAGAAGCTAGCGCTAGTTTTCTTGCTGCCGAGCAACAATTGCTTGAGCGGCGCCTACAAAATTGCTTTGGTATGCATTTGCTGCAATGCAGCATTGTCGATGGGCTGGATCTATACAATAACAGTCCGGTTAATCACTGTTTCAAATTAGCACCACGTGCCACCGAGCTGCGCGAACGGGCGGCGGTTGCGCAGTTTGATGAGTTGCCGTTGGAAGACAACAGCATCGATGTAGTGTTACTGCATCACGTGATGGAATTTAGCGCTGATCCACACGCATTGTTGCGTGAGATAGCGCGAGTTGTGCGTCCAGAAGGCCGCATACTTGTCATGGTATTTAATCCGTGGAGCATGTTGCATTTGCGCCAGGTGATGACGCACCGATTTAATATCAACGCTTGGCGTTGCCAGAATATTGCGGGCCAACGCGTGGCCGACTGGCTACGACTGTTAAACTTCAATATTAACCAGACCGACTATTGCTGGTACGGACCGCATTTACGCGGCAGCCGCCTGGCGAAATTCGGTAGGCCGTTGCATTTTATGTTACGCCCGTTCGGTGGTGCCGCTTTGGTGACTGCCACTAAACGCAGCGCCAGCTTGATTCCGATACGCAAGCGCTGGCGCGAACTTTCTCCAGGTCTGGTGGTGCCAGTGGTCAAGCCCAGCCCTCGCGCCGCAATGGAAAAACATAACAAACCGTGACGGCGAGAGTACCCGAGGTCGAAATTTTTACCGATGGTGCATGCAAGGGTAATCCCGGTCCTGGCGGCTGGGGTGCGTTGTTGCGTTGCGGCACAGTCGAGAAGCAACACTGCGGTGGCGAGGCGAACACCACAAACAACCGCATGGAGCTGCAAGCGGCAATCGAAGGCTTGAATGCCCTGACTCGACCGAGCAAAGTGACACTCACAACTGACTCGCAATACGTGCGCCGTGGTATCAGCGAATGGCTAGCCAAATGGAAGCAAAATGGCTGGCGCACGGCTAACAAAAAAGCAGTCAAAAATGTCGACTTATGGCAAGCGTTAGATAAGGCGGTGCAACAACATGAGGTTAGCTGGCACTGGGTCAAGGGCCACAGTGGGCACCGTGAAAACGAGATCGCCGACCAGTTGGCGAACCGCGGAATAGAAATGCTCAAGCAAGGTTAGTGCACCAATGCGACAGATTGTACTAGACACGGAAACTACAGGCCTAGACCCAAAAAGCGGCCACCGCATTATTGAAATCGGTTGCGTCGAGATGGTAAACCGGCGTTTGACCGGTAAGCACTTCCATCAGTACATCAATCCCGAGCGCCAAGTGGAAGCCGGTGCTTTTGAAGTGCATGGTATCAGCGATACATTCTTGGCTGACAAGCCCATATTTGCGCAGATTGCACAAGACTTTGTCGATTTCATAGCCGGTGCCGAGCTTATTATCCATAACGCACCGTTCGACGTCGGCTTTCTGAACAATGAGCTACTCCTGGACGGCCAGCGTTTCAACGCGGTGGATAAGAGCTGTTCGGTAATTGATACCTTGGTTATGGCGCGCAATAAGCATCCAGGCCAAAAGAATAGTCTCGACGCATTGTGCAAGCGCTACGGCGTGGACAACTCGCAGCGCGATTTGCACGGCGCCCTGTTGGACGCCGAGATATTAGCTGACGTTTACCTGTTAATGACCGGTGGCCAAACCAGTTTGGTGTTGGGCGGAGAGGACAGCCAAGGCAGCACGGGTGTTGACAACACGTACACACCGCTAACCGCCGATCGTTCGCCATTACAAGTAGTGCGCGCCAACAAGGAGGAGCTGCGTGCCCACGAGGACTATCTACAAGCTCTCGACAAAGCCAGTGACGGCGGCTGTGTGTGGCTGCAAACCGAAAACAACGGCTAACCAGCAGTCAGCATTTTGACGCCTACAAAGCCCACGCCGCCCAGCACAAATGTGTAGGGTAGTGCCATCCAAACCATTTTTCCGTATGACAGGCGCACCAGCGGCGCCAGGGCTGAAGTTAGCAGAAACAGGAATGCGGCCTGCCCATTAGGCGTCGCCACGCTCGGCAAGTTGGTCCCAGTGTTGATTGCGATGGCCAACAGGTCAAATTGTTCTCGGTCGATTTCACCAGCTACTAATGCGGCTTTCACTTCATTGATATAGACGGTAGCGACGAACACGTTGTCGCTGACCATGGACAGCACACCGTTTGCGACAAAAAACATGCTGGGTTGCGCGTCGCGCTCCAGTGACAACACATACTCGATAACCGGCGTAAACAAGTGTTGCTCGTGAATCACGGCGACGATAGCAAAAAACACCACCAACAGCGCAGTGAAGGGCAGGGCTTCTTCGAAGGCGTGACCAATCTGATGTTCTTCAATAATGCCGTTAAAGGCCGTCAGTAACACAATCACCATCAAGCCAACCAAGCCGACGGCGGCCAGGTGAAAGGCCAGGCAGATAATCAATAAAACGGCAACCACCGCCTGCACAATCAGGGCGGCATCGTCGCGCTTTGTACGCTTATTCGATTGCTCGACATCGTAAT
Source organism: Pseudomonadales bacterium (assembly GCA_051008535.1). GTDB lineage: Bacteria > Pseudomonadota > Gammaproteobacteria > Pseudomonadales > JAUIET01 > JBBKXJ01. The sequence goes on from JBPCXM010000448.1 coordinate 21,497, forward strand.
CTTCCAGTATCGAGCGCACTTCCTCCGGCAACTTGCCGCCGTAGCCGAACCAACCGGTTATCTCCAGCAATACGCAGGTCACCAGGCCCGCGGCCAGCACCGGGATGGTGACTGGCGCCATCTTCAGGAAGAATTCAATAAACTCCCAACCGGCTTTTTCGGCGATCAGCAGGTTTTGCGGCTCGCCTACCAGGGTGCAAGCGCCACCCAGTGCCGTGCCGACCGCGCCGTGCATCAGCAAGCTGCGCAAAAAAGCGCGAAAAGCGTCGAGGTCTTCACGATGGTAATGGTGGACGGATGAATCATCAGTGTGACTGTGATCGCCGCCCCCGCCGGATGCGACTTTGTGGTACACCTGGTAAAAGCCAAGCCCGACTGCGATCAGCACCGCGGTCACCGTCAGGGCGTCCAGAAACGCCGACAACACCGCCGCGACGAAACAGAAAAGTAACGACAGCAATTTTTTCGACTGGACTCGCAACAGGATCTTGGTAAACACAAACAGCAGCAGGCCTTGCATGAAATAAATGCCCGCCACCATAAAAATCAACAGCAACAGTACTTCGAAATTTCCATGCGCTTCTTCGTATACCGCCTCGGGACTGGCCATGCCAAGCACGATCGCTTCCAGCGCGATCAGACCACCTGGTTGCAGTGGATAGCATTTGAGCGCAAGTGCCAGCGTGAAAATGAATTCCCCAATCAGCAGCCAACCGGTAAAAAACTCGCCAAACAACCACAGGCTAATCGGATTGAGAATCAGAAAACCAATCATGGTTAATTTATACCAGTCTGGTGCTTGGCCAAGAAAATTGCGACCGATTGCCTGGTTATAGGTTTGAGCCATTGCAGTTCCTTATGCGCGTCATGTTGATGTTATTAAGATCTTGCACAGTGGGGGTGACGTTTTTCATCGTTTGTGTTGTTTTTTCGCAAAAAACGCGGCGTAGTATGCCTTAAAATATACTCCAAATACCAAGCCTGGGTAAAAATTTTCCTAAACTGTGA
>JBPCXM010000449.1:0-7706 GCA_051008535.1 Pseudomonadales bacterium
GTACTTGCCTTTGGGCTGTTCTATAGAAACGCTGTTGCCGCTGAGCTGCTCCGAATAGATCGTCTCTGAAAAGTTTATCGACGTGCTGACATCCAACTGATATGCGAATGCGCCGTCGATCTCCGGCCAATTAATGTCGAGAGACTCGCCATTGCGGGTTACGGAGGTAGCGTTGAGCTCAGGCGCGCGAAACACTTTTGTCGCGCTAACATGCTTAATGTCGTTCAAACCTTGCAAGCCAAGCTTGTCGACGCCCCTGACAGCCAAGGTATAGCGACCATCAGCCATGGCATTCAATAGATACTCAGGCGCCTCGGTTGCCGCCGAAAACAACAACCGCTCTTTCGAGTCGCCCTCAAAAATATCGATAACATAACTTTTGGCGCCAGCGACAGCTTGCCAATGAAGCGTCTGAGGAACATTAATCGCTTCTGGCAAGTCAAATGTCGGCGCAGGTAATAGCTCGATAGGAGGAATCGGCTTTTTACCCTGCTCCGCCAGGGTGCCATAACCTTTCTCCACGTCTTTGTCTTCACCAGCGGCGGATACCTGTACCGCGCCTTCGAGTACTTCATTACGCATGATGTCGCCGGCGTGCGGGTCGGAGGTGATTCTAAACTTGGTGCCACGCACCGCCGCTATCGCCGACGGTGTGGAAATGCGGTAGCGGGTTTTGTGTTTCTGCGATTCAATCGAAAAGTGTCCGGCGCCGCGATTCAGGCGCACGTCGGTGTCGACCATGCCGCTTGCGCCGTGCACCGATAACCGGTTTAGCATAATTTCTGTTTGAGGTTTCAACAACAACGAGGAATTGTCAGCGAAACGAAGCAACACTTTACCATTGCTAGCGGTGCTAACGGAGTCACCCATTAGCAATAACATGCCCGCCTGCAGTTTGTTAGTGGCGCTGGTGCGCTTACGCTGTACAAACACATCACCGAGAACATACTCGGCAACCACTGCTATCGGTGAGTTATGCAGCCATTCGACGGGTATTTTGATGCGTAAGCCAGGGGTCAGCTTGCCGTCTTCAGGAATTTCTGCGTTGTGTTTTATCAGCTTGCGCCAACAACCCTCTTCCTTGACGTACTCCTGGCAGATGCCGGCCAAGGTTTCGCCCGGACGCACGCTATAAAGCCAGTCTTCTGCCAAGGTGTTGGCAGAGAAGAGGATAAGCAGGAACGGTACAAATATTATTTTACGCATAATTCCCCGGTATTGGCTTCGCACCATCGAATCATTGGCTGCAATAATTAACAAACTTCTGCTGCACATTTAGTTTGCTTGCATAAATAACAATTAGCAAGCAGCCGTCGGTTAAAATCGAGGCAAGTTGTGTTAACAAAGGTTAAATCAAAATTGAATGGCGCAAATACAGCCAAGGCCCTCACTACGCTTCCGTTGGCATGGCGCTTTGCATATTGGCGGCAATCTGAGCAGCAATATGCTTGGCGCGATTGGCTCTTGGCCCCCGAAACTGGCGGTCCATCGCGGCATGGAAATGCGCCAGCCAACATTCGAAATCCTTCGCTGTTAATTCGCGTTTGCTATGTACCGCGCGATGTATATTCATCGTATGTCTTTTATAACTTGTTGCACCGAGTAGCAGCTTCTCCCAATAGTCACTAATGAGGGGTAAGTGCTTTTCGAGATCAACTTTTACAACCTCAACAAAAATCGCAGCTAACTGTTCGTCTTCTAACAGGCGCGCGTAGAAGAGTTTAACAAAACGTTCTATGTCTTCGCGAGTTTCGATATCGACAAACTCTGCAGTTTTTTGCAACGGGCTCATCATAGTGTTACGAGCTTATGGTTTGGCGCGGCCGACTAATTTGCGTTTCTTCGCCGCCCGGCGTGGCGACAATTTATTTTTTCTACCGGCATAGGGGTTATCTCCACAGCGGAACTCTATGCGTATTGGCGTGCCGGCGAGGCTTAGTTTACGCCGAAATACTTTTTCCAGGTAACGTGTGTAGTTGGCCGGCACCGCTTCAGTTTGATTGCCGTGGATCACTATAATAGGCGGGTTAGAGCCACCAGCATGCGCGTAGCGCAGTTTGATGCGCCTTCCCTTCGCCATCGGTGGCGCCACCTCAGCGACGGCGTAAGCGAGAATTTGGTTCAGCTTGTTGGTGCTTAGCGAGCGAGTAGCGGCGTCATAGGCCTTGTCAATTGATTTATACAGATTGCCCACGCCGCTACCATACAAGGCGGAAATGTAGTGCACGTCTGCATAATCGATAAATTGCAGGCGTCGCTCAAGCTCGCGTTTGACAAAATCTTTTTGCGTCGACTCTAGGCCATCCCATTTATTGATCGCGATAACCAGGCCACGCCCGGCATCCATCGCTGCACCTAGCATATGTAAGTCTTGATCGACCACGCCTTCTTGCGCGTCAATCAGTAAAACGGCTACGTTGCAATCCTGAATCGCCTGCAGCGCCTTGATGATGGAGAACTTTTCTACCGCGTCACGTACGTTCTTGCGGCGCCTTACACCTGCCGTGTCGATTAGCACGTACGGTTTGCCAGCACGCTCATAGGGAATGACGACGCTATCGCGGGTGGTGCCAGGTTCGTCGTACACGACCACCCTCTCCCCGCCTAACAGGCGGTTTACCAGGGTAGACTTGCCCACATTGGGTCGGCCGATAATCGCCATTTTCAGGCCTTTCTCGGCACTGACCGGCGTCTCAACAACAGCCGGAAGCGCGGCAACGATGTGTTGTTGCAATTGCTGTATGCCGCGGCCATGACTAGCCGATATTGTGATCACCGGGCTAATACCTAGGGCGTAAAAATCTGCAACGGCGGCATCGGCATCTAGGCCATCCATTTTATTCGCCACCAGTAACACTAGCTTACCCGCACGCCTGAGTTCAGTCGTTATGGCGTGATCCGCCGGCAGCGAACCTTCGCGCAAATCCACCAATAACAACACGACATCGGCTTGTTCAATCGCCAGGTGGGATTGCCTGGCCGTCTCGGCATCTATGCCTTGTTCTTCCCGTACTATGCCGCCCGTATCGACCACAATAAATTCGCGTTGTTCGAAAATGGCGTTGCCATAGCGCCGGTCGCGTGTAAGCCCTGACAAATTGGCTACCAACGCATCCCTGGATCGCGTTAGGCGATTAAAGAGAGTCGACTTACCAACATTGGGGCGTCCAACCAGGGCGACAACAGGAAGCACGAGTTTACCTCGAGAAGCAGGATTTAGGGGTCATGAGGGAGCCTAATCTTTCTGAATTCCCAACGCTACCAACTTGCCGCTGTTACCATACACTAACAGGGTATCGTCGTAGGCGAGCAACGGTGCTCTAACACCGCTGGAATCGACGCGTGTGCGTGCGACCATATGGCCGTCTACCTGCGACAACAGGTGCACGTAGCCATCGTAGTCAGAAACTGCGACGTAACTACTCATGGTTGCGGGCGCCGACAATTTACGCCAGGCTAACTCTTCCTGCTGCCAGCGCAGGGTACCCTCTTGCGAAGTGTACGCGCCAACTTTGCCGTTTGCCTCGGCGACATAAACGTTGCCGAAGCCCTCGGCCAAGCCCACAAAGCTGGACGCCTCTTTGCGCCACAGTGGGCGACCGCTGCCGCTTTCCATCGCGACCAAACGCCCTTGGTAGCTCACTGCATAAATCAATGGCGCGTCGAGTAGCGGCGTGCCGTCAATATCGACAATGCGTTCTATCTCGGAGCGGCCCTGCGAGATGGCGACCCTCTGCTCCCAGCGAACCAGCCCGGTTGCGATATCGAAGGCAACCAATTTTCCATTGGCGAAAGCGGCAATGACTGTTTCACCGTCAACCACCGGATTAGCGGTGCCACGTAGGGTGAGCACGGGCAAACTGCTGTCATATTCCCATACTTTCTTACCAGTTTCGAAATTCAGTCCATACAATTTACCGTCGTAGCTGGGAACGACAACGATATCACCGTCGGATTGCGGAGCGGACAACACTTCGCTGCTCAATTGCGTGCTCCATAAGATAGCCCCATCCTCAGCCGCCATGGCTACGACTTGGCCATTTTCGGTGCCGACAAACACTTGATCATACGCTGCGCCAACGCCGCCCGTAATCGGCAATTTTGTTTTCTGCAACCAGCGTTTTTTGCCGCTCTCCTGTTCTACGCATAACACGTGACCGTTGTAGGCAGCGACATAGATATAGTCGCCGGCCAATGCGGGGGCGAGCTTGGTATAGGATTTACCCTGGCCATTGCCAACCGATGCCGACCAGCGCTTTTTAAGTTTGAGTTCGGGTTCAAATTTAACCAAATCGGCCGGCGCAAACAGGTCCTCGTCTTTGATATCGTTAGAGCCGCAGCCTATTAACAAGGCGACAAGTGCCAACGGAAATGCGCAGCGGCGTAACAGCATCATTCGGCGTCACCTGATTCGCCGTTTGCCTTTTCATCGAGGTCAACAGTTGCCGCAGCCTTAGCAGCGGCTGCAGTCGTCGCTGGCGCTGCCAGCTGCATTTCGATATTAGCAAGTTTCAATTTCAGTAATTGATTGTCATCCCCCGAATTTTCCTGCGCTTTTTGGTACGACGCGCGGGCAGCGCCCAAGTCGCCCAACTCCTGTTCAATATCACCTCTGAGTTCGGCATAGGAAGCCGCAAAGGCGCCTGTTTCTACGTTGCTAACCATTGCTAACGCCTGCTCGGCCTCGCCTTGCGCGAAAACAACTTGCGCCAGGCGCAGTTTAACCAGAGGCTGCAGGTCTTTCTTTGGTCCTTGTTCTAGCACACCCTCCAGCGCCGCACGCGCCTCAGCAAGTTTGTCCTGATCAACATACGTTTTTGCCAACAGCAATCCAGCATACTGGGCGTAGGTAGTGCTTTTATAGTCGGTTTGAATTTGACCGACAACATGCTCCACCGAGGCTAGCTGCGTCGCGTCAAGTTTTTTCTCGGTGGCCACGCTTTCGAGCAATTCTTGATAGACCATCGAGGCCGCATTGCTCGCGTCGGATTGCCGCTGCTGCCAGGTTTGCCAACCGAATACGGAAGCCAGCGCCACGGCAATGGTGATCATTGTGGCGCTGCCATTCTCATCCCACCATTTCTTTAAGACTTCGACTTGTTCTTCGTCAGTGCGGTACGACTCCACAGGAAACTCCCTCCTTCACATGTTTTTTGCGTGCGGTATGTGTTGCGCCAGAAATTCCAGCACGGCTTGTTCGTTCAAGGTTTGTTGCTCGCGTGCCGCCGGATCACGCAGGGCCTTTAACGCAAGCACGCCTTTTTCCTGTTCTTCCACGCCTAGGATTAACGCGTACTGCGCCGCGCTGTTGTCTGCCTTTTTCATCTGGCTTTTGGTACTGCCGCCGCCGCAGTGCAGCTGCAAGTGCAAGCCGGGCAAGGCATCGCGCAATCGTTCAGCGCTGGCTTGTGCGGTAACTTGCAGTGCCGGTTCTAACACCAAAAAATACACATCGACAGCTGCCACCTCATTGGCGGCCGGGTGATTGGTGGCCTGCAACAGCAAGCAAAGACGCTCCATGCCCATAGCAAAACCAACGGCCGGGGTCGGTTTGCCTCCCAACTGCTCAACCAGACCGTCGTAGCGCCCACCAGCGCACACCGTGCCCTGCGCGCCTAACTTGTCGGTCATCCATTCGAATACTGTTTTGCTGTAATAGTCCAAGCCACGCACCAACCGGGTATTTACGCTATAGGCAATGCTTTGCGCGTCTAAATGCTCACGTAACTGCGCAAAGTGCAGCGCAGATTTCTCATCGAGGTATTCGCCAATGTCCGGTGCGGCGTTTAACAACTCCTGTGTCGCCGCGTTTTTACTATCCAGAATGCGTAGTGGATTGCTGTCCAGGCGCCGCTGGCTGTCTGCATCCAACTCCTCTTTGTGTTGCTGCAAATAATCACTCAGTGCGGCGATGTAACGTTGTCGCGCAGCGAGCGTGCCGATACTATTGATTTGCAGTTCGACCACGGAATCCAGTTTCAGTTCGCGCCATAAACGAGCCGTTAGAGCGAGCAGTTCCGCATCTATATCCGGCCCGGCTAAGCCGAACGCTTCGACTCCAATCTGATGAAACTGCCGCTGCCGGCCTTTTTGCGGTTTTTCATAACGAAACATAGGCCCGGCATACCATAAGCGCTGCTTCTGGTTGTACAGCAGACCATGTTCCTCGCAAGCGCGCACACAACCTGCCGTACCTTCAGGCCGGAGGCTGACACTGAGCTCGTTGCGATCTTCGAAGCTATACATTTCTTTTTCTACGATGTCGGTCACGTCGCCGATGGAGCGCGCAAACAACGCCGTTTGCTCGACGATGGGCAGGCGAATCTCACGGTAGCCATAGCGCGCCAGCACGTTCTGTGAACAATGCTCGATATGCTGCCACAACGGGGTGTGCTCGGGCAGAATATCGTGCATGCCCTTAATGGCTTTAAACTCAGGCAAAGATGTGCTCCGGCAAGATGATAATACCGTATTCAGAGCCGTACAGAGCTTTCCCTTCTAGACGCGGTCGTGAAGGCATAGTTATTGGCATGTTAAGCGGGCGCACCAATAGTAGGCGCTTTAGGCGACGCCGAGGTGAAGCTCTGTGATGCTCCCCTCGGGCTGGTCTGTCTGCGTCCGCTGCCGCGTCGCCTAAAAAGCGCCTACTGTTGGTGCTTTTCCTTGCCGTAGAGCCGACTATGCCTGCGAAAAAGTGTCTTGCCGCGAACGCAGACAGACAAGCTGAAAACGGTATTATCATCTTGCGGGAGCACTTAGTCCGGCGTTAAAAAGCGCGCATTATAGCAGGAGAGGCTGTTAATTTAACGCGAAGATGCAATTAGATCATTATCCTTGTCATCATTCCGCTCGGCTAACCTGGCGCGAATAGTAGCCTCAAGACCATCCAACAAATCGGCATTTTTAATTTTATGGTCGGGCTTGCCACCGACATACACCAGATTATTTGGCGAACCGCCGGTCAGGCCTACCTCGGCCTCTTTGGCTTCGCCGGGACCATTGACAATGCAGCCTATGACAGCCACATCTATATGTTCGGTCACGTCTTCGAAACGCTGTTCAAGCTCATTCATGGTACTGATAACGTCGAAATTTTGGCGCGAGCAGCTGGGACAGGCGATAAAATTGATACCGCGGCTACGCAGCTTCAGGCTTTTCAGAATATCGTAACCAACTTTAACTTCTTCAACTGGATCGGCCGCCAACGACACACGCAACGTATCGCCAATACCGTCCATCAATAACATGCCCAGACCAACCGCGGACTTGACGGTTCCGGAACGCAAACCACCAGCTTCGGTGATGCCCAAGTGCAAGGGCTTATCAATCTGAGTGGCGATCAAGCGGTAGGCAGCAACCGCCATAAACACGTCCGAGGCTTTTAAACTGAGCTTGTAGTTGTGGAAGTCCAGGCGCTCGAGAATATCTATATGCCTGAATGCCGACTCTACCAGCGCTTCCGGCGTCGGTTCGCCATATTTACGTTGCAATGCCTTTTCCAGCGAGCCGGCGTTAACGCCAATGCGCAGCGGCAGATTTTTGTCTTTGGCACAATCGATAACCGCGCGAATGCGATCCTCGCGGCCGATATTGCCCGGATTAATTCGCAAACAGTCGGCACCCTTGTCGGCCACTGCCAGCGCAATTTTGTGATCAAAGTGGATATCTGCCACCAATGGTACTTCAACCTGGGCGCGAATATGCGC
>JBPCXM010000450.1:0-2962 GCA_051008535.1 Pseudomonadales bacterium
GGGTATGCAGCATCAGGTACAACAGTAAAGACCACTTCTGGCAAAATAAGCTGCGGCCCCAAATTTCCCGGTGTAAGACCGAGCTCATCAAAATCTATCAGAAATGCGTTTGCTGATATTGAAAATAATAGTGTGCTTATTGTGAGAAAAACTTTCATCCGTGCACCCTTAATGTGAGGATGGATGGGGAAGCGTAAACGACCTTTTAGTAAATGTCCACACTGTATGGCCCCCCTTGGGCCTCGCAACATCGCAAAAGACCCTGGGCAAGGACTAGTTATTTCTCTGTGCACTAGGACTCTTAAGTTCTGGCCATCACGCAGGCTGCTGATCACGCCAGGATATTCGGCAGAGTGGGCGAAAAAGCCCTCTTCGGTTTTTATATCATTTGCGAGCTCAGACGCCGTAGCGCGTGTTGGATCAGTTAGTGTACTTGCTCATCAGGGTCCTCCTGTAAGTTTCGCCCCAGGCATCGATTCAAAACAATGGTTTTCTTGCGGTTATTATTTAGATTCGTCAAATAATTGACACTCCGCCTTACTACGATATTGAGCTGTTGCGTCGTTATTCAATCAGGTACGTGATGAGTAACAATTTCGCCATTGTTTAAATGATGAGTTAAAGTTCGCTATTTAAAAACCCCAACACCGATGATTTCAGCTTCCTTTGAATCATTGCGCGGTCAACCCCTTCAGAATCGGCGCAGATTTGCGCTACTTGGCCCTTGCCGATCTCATTGCAAGGAGAGATATACACAAAATGTCCTGCTGCGGGAATGGATGTCACTGTAACATTGGGTACCCATTTAGCCATTCGATTTGGTGTATCGCCCAGCAGTTCATCTCGCTCTGACATTATCAACTGGATCGGGATATCTATCGAGCTTAACGATTCCTGAGTTAAGCCGGGGTTTATCGCGGGAGCCATCACCACAGCGGCTTTAAAACGTGGATCTTTGTAACTATTTGAGGCTGATGAATAGTCGGTGCTAGCCATAACCTTTTTATCTGCCAGGTTACAGGCTGGCATCGCATCCTTGGTCGCGCAGTGTTGCCACAAGTCCGCTGGGTTGTAAAGCGCGCCCGCCAGGGCCAACACTGTATAACCGCCGGAAGAATGCCCCAGTGCAGCCACCCTGCTAAAATCGATTTGTTCTTGGAATCTCTCATCTTGCTGCATCTGATAGACGATAACACTTAGGTCCTGAGGTCTTTCCCATACTTTTATTAATCCTTCAGGGGTAGCATTGGGCCAACTATCGCCGGGGTGATCCACCCCCGCAACCCAGTAACCGTGCCCGGCCAAATACTCTGCGATCCACAACATGCTCGCGGCGGTACCACCCGTACCATGCGATAACATAACCAGTGGAAAACGTCCTTGCTTAGCATCGGCCTCTTTTGAACCATAATTTCTTATATAAATGCTTTCATTTACAGCTCTCGGATTGCTTTCACCCGTAGCCGGATACCAGAATGAGACGGGTAAAGATCGATTGCGCTGGCTATCTTCCAGCAGAATTTTCTTCATACCCACGGCGTAGGGGAGTTTTTTGCTCAGTTTTGTTGTTTTGCTAATTTCTGGAGCCTGACAACCTAGCACAAAAATAGTAGTGATTAGCAGTAAGGTGCGAACTGGCATTTATCCCTATTCCTCTGCAAAATAGCGCCGATTACGGCCTTGCAGCAAAATGGTGGTATTGTTGCAGCAATCAGTATTTTGCCGAGAACGATGCGCGTTCAAAAAACCTCAAAGCAAGCATCGCACACAGGTTGGGTAAAAAACAATGGTAATAGGAGAGCGTGAGAAATGGCAAACAACAGCGAAATAACGGCAGCATTTATTAAGGCCTGGGAATCCAGGAATGTGGATGCGATTCTGGCTTTCTTCACCGAAGACGCCGAATACATAAATATTCCCATGGATCCTCCAAACAGAGGTAAAGCTGAAATCCGAGCTTTTGTTGAAGGGTTTATAGGCATGACGAGCGAAATTGAATTCATCGTTCATAATCAAATCGAAAGTGCCAATGGTATGGTGATGAATGAACGCACCGATCGCCTGAATATGGGCGGCAATTGGGTCGAAGTACAGGTGATGGGAGTGTTTGAATTTACCGATGAAAAAATCAGTGCATGGAGGGACTATTTCGATATGGCGCAGTTTAGCGGCGGTTGAACGGCTTCCAGCATAGTCAACAAATGTTAGGGAGCTCTATGCACAAATAGTCTGCAACGCCTTTTTCTGTACAAAAACAATACTCGTTGCTACTATTGCCGTCCCCGAGCTATCCGTAGTTGGGGGTTCTCAGGGCGGGGTGGAAGTCCCCACCGGCGGTAATCGCGTTATTTGCGTGTAGCCCGCGGGCGCTTGTTGAGCAATCAACAGGGACAGCAGACTCGGTGTGATTCCGGGGCCGACGGTTAAAGTCCGGTTATGAGAATGAGGCCTTTTGCGCGCATTCGGGTTTGAGCCGAGCTCTACTAACGAGAAGCGTGTCACCATAGCCTTTACGCCCTAATGTTATTGATTACAGGGCGCTGAAATGGCTTCTATTAGAACTGCAATGACGGCCGCTAAGGCCAACCAAAATCGTATCGCTTTTATTCAATCCTGCTGGCATCGCGAGATAGTCGACCGCTGCCGGGATTCTTTTCTCAGCGAATACGCCACCCTTGTCGACAATCCTGTTGACCTGTTTGAGGTTGCGGGCGCTTTTGAAATCCCATTGCATGCCAAGCGGCTTGCAGATAGTGAAAAATATTCTGCGATTGTGGCAGCCGGGCTGGTGGTGGATGGCGGCATCTACCGGCATGACTTCGTGGCCCAAGCCGTTATCACGGGATTAATGCAAGTGCAATTGGAAACCGGAGTACCAGTTTTTTCCGCGGTGTGGACCCCCCACCACTTCCATAACAGCGAAGAGCACGCCAAGTTTTTTAGTGATCACTTTGTCGTAAAG